>NZ_KB895580.1:0-128930 GCF_000374885.1 Bacillus sp. 105MF
CAAAGTAGTACCACTTTCCAGCATCACTTAACCAGCCATTACTTTTCATTGCCCCATCCGCATTCAAGTAATACCATGTACCATTATCTTTTAACCACCCTGTTTTCTTCACACTATTTTGATCATAGAAATACCATGTATTTCCCTCTTTTACCCACCCTGTTTTCTGCATTGCCTGTTCTGTTTTTGGAGTAAGTTGTTTTACAGCTTCTTGGTTTTCAGCATGAGATACTGCAGGAACTACAAACATTGCAGACATTAAAACTGGTAAAATAGTTTTCTTCATTTTCCATATCCCCCAAATAATGAATAATTTTAGTTTTTATTTCCACAAGGAGAATTATATTACGACATTTCAATATAATCAACATTTTTTGTAATATATTTGTAATATATTTTATTTAACCGAAATAAAAATTAATTAAAGTTAATTTTTATTACATTTTTGTTATATTTTTATTTTAATAAATTTTCAAACTAGTTATTTCTTTGAGACATTAAGAATAGACAGAGAGCCCATATTCTGAAAATCTATATTCAAGTTAAATAGCGAAAAAAAGCGGCCCACAATGATTGTGAGCCGCTTTTCACTATTCTTTAATATTTACTCCATACTCCTTAAACCACACATGAATTTGTGCCAAATGTGCCAATAGTTGTGGCCCGGTCATCAACTGACCAAACCATGGCGTTTGAAACGCACTACCACCTGATTGAATCAACCCTTGTAATTGTTCTTTATCAAACAACTCATGCAAAATTGAGTTGTTATCCGTTAACAGATTCTGTAACCACACTGTTACTGCTTCTGTGTAGTGCGGATTGTGCGTTTTGGGATACGGACTTTTCTTTCTGTATAATATATCATTTGGTAATGCACCTTCTAATGCTTTACGTAATAGACCTTTTTCGCGATTTTTATACATTTTCATTTCCCAAGGAATATTCCACGCATATTCGACAAGACGATGATCCGCAAATGGAACACGTACTTCTAGGCTCGCTCCCATACTCATGCGATCCTTTCTATCTAATAATGTCGTCATAAACCAAACCATATTCAAATAAAATAATTGTCGTCTTTTTGCTTCAATTGTACTTTCTCCTTCTAAAACCGGCACTTCCTGTATAGATTCTTCGTAGCGTCGTTGTACATATTCTTGCAGTTTTAATTTATCACGCCATTCTTTTTTCAGAAGTTGTTCACGCGCCTCTGTAGAACGCATCCACGGAAATGCACTTGATTGCAAATCATCTTCTCGGTAAAACCATGGATAACCTCCAAAGATTTCATCGGCACATTCGCCCGACAAACCGACGACAAAATCTTGTTTGATTTCTCGGCAAAACCATAATAATGAAGAATCGATATCTGCCATACCAGGTAAATCGCGAACGAGTACTGCTTCTGTTAAATACTCGGCTAACTGTTCATTGGAAATCACACAGCGGTGATGAATTGTACCAAATGTTTCTGTCATCAAATCAATAAATGGTGCATCCGAATTTGGTTGAAAAGCATTTGCTTTAAAATATTTTTCATTATCTTCATAATCAATCGAATACGTATGCAACTTCCCTTTTCCTTCTCTTTCATATGCCATTGCCGCAAACGCTGTAATGGCACTTGAATCTACCCCACCCGACAAAAATGTACATAACGGTACATCTGAAACCAATTGTCTTGTAATTGCATCCTTAAGCAGGAACCGTACTTGTTCTACTGTTTCTTCAAATGAATGTTCATGTTTTTTACTCTCAACATTCCAATAGCGCCATATACATAAACCATCTTTTGAAAAAGTAAGAACATGACCTGGACGTAGCTCTTGAATTCCTGCATAAATACCATGTCCAGGTGTTCGAGACGGTCCTAATCCAAATATTTCTGATAGTCCCTCTATCGTAACTTCTGTCTTTACATCTGGATGAGCTAAAATAGCTTTTAATTCTGAAGCAAACAATAATCTTCCGTTTTCATATTTATAAAATAATGGTTTCACACCTAATCGATCCCGTGCAATAAACACTTGTTCTTTTTTCTCATCCCAAACCGCAAAAGCATATATTCCATTTAAATGATTCACACATTCTTCTTTCCATTCGATATAAGACGCTAATAATACTTCCGTATCAGAATGCCCTTTAAATCTATAACCTCTTTGCATTAATTCTTTACGAATATCTTCTGTATTATAAAGTTCCCCATTATAACAAATTGTGTAATACTCTTCTTCTTTCATACATGTACATGTCATCGGCTGTTTCCCACCTTCAGGATCAACCACAATTAAACGTTTATGCCCAAAAGCAACATGCCTTTTGATCCAGACATTCGTATCATCTGGACCGCGCTTTGCAAGTGTTTCTGCCATCTTCGTAACCGTTTCTCTTTCACCTTCTAACGACCGCTTATAATCAATCCATCCTGTAATCCCGCACATATAAATCATCCTTCCTATCCTATATCCGTATAACTTTACTCCGTTCAAAACCCAAATAGAACCAAAAAGGCTGAACTGAAACGACTGCACGTAAAAGCCTAGTTGATGAGGGTTAATGATCCAGACGGAATTTCTCCGTCCGGATAAAAAATCCACTGTATGAAGCATGTTTTTATTCTATGCCCACCTTTCTTTAGGTGTTCCATAGTTATAAAGAATGCCTGAACTGTCCATAACAGGAATAACTACTTCTATAAAAGGAGAAATCACGAATGAAACAACGCAAACATATTTTGTATAATCAACCGCGTGCTCATACAATTGGGAATGTGGAATATATAAACAATGAATGGATATTCTTTGATGATGAAAATGATGAAGCATTTTTGCTTGAGGATATTATTGAAGATGGATTTGAAGTTTTATATAACAACAATTGGCTACCGGCAAGATTCTACGAACAAAACATATTACAAATTGCAAATGAACATCATCCATTGCAAAATGGTGAAATGATACGAATTCGTAAAAAATTACTACTCAGTTATCATGAATGGTTAGAAGAACTATCCGATTCCGCTTTTGCGTTATTTGCAGAAACATTGCAGTCCTTCAATTATTCTTTATATGACTGTATATATTGTCATAATTTCTTATCGTTTCAGCCGAAAGAAGGGCCTTGTGAAGGTGTAAACCTTCTATTATTTGATAACGAAGAAATGATTTGCTCGTTGCACCATCATTACGTTCGGTATTCCACTTGTAATAAGAATATATTTCAATTTACAAAAACAAATGGGGAACAACTACATATAGAATCTACGTGAATACGAAAATAAGAAGAATCACTCATTCTCTATAGAACGAGCGATTCTTCTTATTTTTGTTACAATAGCTATACCTCGTCTCTATCTTTTCCGTACTCAAACCTCATAAATGTATTTCATTTCATATAAGTTCAAATTTGACAAACCATTAAACAAAAACCATCTTATTCTCCTTTACAGAAAAATAAGATGGTTTTATTTTACGCAAATGGTGAAAATCCCATCGGTAATCGTAATCCAAGATATAGTACAATAACAAGCGCAATAATAAATTGAACCCAAAACGCCCCTGCTGGTTTCTTCTTACTTGTTTTCACAAGAACCATTTCCATTGCAGCAATAACCCAAACGCCAACTAACATTTTTAGGCCATACCACATATGCATGTTCCCTGTTGCTGTTTTCATAATGCTTTGATACAGTAAGAAACCCGTTACAATGATGATGATATACACAAGACGAAGCCCCATATGTACGCCTTTACCTTTTCTTCCTGCCGTATACATAGAATACGCCACAAAGAATAAAATAAGCCCTAGTGCCCACGCTGTAATATGCATGTGTGTTGTCACGATATCCCAACCTCCTCTTTTCACACTTCTTCACTTTATATGATACCATGTCCACTTCTTTTCAGGAAATATTTCGCTTTTTTACATTTAAATGATATAATATTTAGAGTATTTATAAACTTCTTGTAATAACAAAAGGGGGAACAATCATGATTCAAACAAAAGATATTATCGAACTAACAGACACATATGGAGCTCACAACTATCATCCGCTACCAATCGTAATTTCGAAAGCAGAAGGAGTTTGGGTAGAAGATCCTGAAGGAAACCGCTACATGGACTTACTTAGTGCATATTCTGCGGTAAACCAAGGACACCGTCATCCGAAAATTATTGACGCTTTAATTGAACAAGCAAACCGTGTTACGTTAACTTCACGTGCCTTCCATAGTGATCAATTAGGTCCTTGGTACGAAAAAGTAGCGGAATTAACAAATAAAAATATGGTACTTCCAATGAATACAGGTGCGGAAGCTGTTGAAACCGCAATCAAAACAGCACGTCGCTGGGCATATGATGTGAAAAAGGTAGAAGAAAATAGAGCTGAAATTATCGTTTGTGAAGATAACTTCCATGGTCGTACAATGGGGGCAGTTTCCATGTCATCCAATGAAGAATACAAACGTGGCTTCGGACCAATGCTTCCTGGCATTATTGTGATTCCTTACGGTGATTTAGAAGCATTAAAAGCTGCAATTACACCAAATACAGCTGCATTTATTTTAGAACCAATTCAAGGAGAAGCAGGAATTAACATTCCACCAGCTGGATTCCTAAAAGAAGCATACGATGTATGTAAAAAAGAAAACGTTTTATTTGTAGCTGACGAAATTCAAACTGGTTTAGGGCGTACTGGTAAACTATTTGCATGTGATTGGGACAACATAATTCCTGACATGTACATACTTGGTAAAGCACTTGGCGGCGGCGTATTCCCAATTTCTTGCGTTGCAGCAAATCGCGATATTTTAGGCGTATTCGAACCAGGTTCTCACGGCTCTACATTCGGTGGTAATCCACTTGCATGTGCTGTTTCTATTGCAGCTCTTGACGTATTATTAGATGAGAAATTAACAGAGCGTTCTCTTCAATTAGGTGAAAAATTAGTAGGACAATTAAAAGAAATTGATAATCCTATGATCACAGAAATCCGTGGTAAAGGATTATTTATCGGAATCGAATTGAACGAGCCTGCTCGTCCATATTGCGAAAAATTAAAAGAAGCGGGTTTATTATGTAAAGAAACACATGAAAATGTAATTCGTATCGCACCACCTCTTGTTATTTCTGAGGAAGACCTAGAGTGGGCATTCCAAAAAATTAAAGCGGTATTATCTTAATCAAAACAAGCTGCCTCTTACGAGGCAGCTTGTTTCATGAAACAATCATTTTTGAGAAAAGTAATATCCCAACGATAACCGGAAATAGAAGCAACACACCTGCTATACAGGAGACAATCACATGTTTCAATTCCCACCAATCATTTCTTATCCCTTTCCGAAACCAAAAAAATGAAAAAGGTATAATGAATATCACTGCCGTTACCAATCCTGGAACATATCTTTCTGTCAAAATTGCCCCAGTGATATGAAACAACCCATTCATAAAAATCATCGCTTGTATAACGAGCAATATATAAAGCGTGACTTTCTTTTTAAATATAGAATGCATACACACAAGCAGAAAGACAATGCTTGTTAACAAACATAATGCAATGAAGAAATATTGTTTTTGCCCCGCGCTTTCTTCCATACGAATCGGTTGGAAATATTTCATTTCAGGGAAAAAATAATATTCCTCAGCATTATGAAATGCAAATAGAATAGGGATGAGCCAAATATATAACGTACTATTTGACCAGGTTTTGAAGCGTTCCAACATGCTGCACCGTTATTGTCACTTCATCACCAGCGCTTAGAAATTTAGTTGGTATAAACCCTTTCCCAACTCCCGCTGGTGTTCCAGTGGCAATAATATCCCCAGGCTCTAACGTCATCCCTTTACTTACGATAGAAATAATATCTTCTATTGAAAATATCATATTTGCAGTATTTGAAGTTTGCCGAACCTCTCCGTTCACTCTTGTTTCAATATCTAATTGATTCGGGGTTTCAATAGCCGTCTTATGAACTAAATACGGCCCCATTGGGCAAAATGTATCAAAACTTTTTCCTAAGAAAAATTGTTTATGTTTTCTTTGAATATCTCGAGCAGTTATGTCATTTACAATTGTATAACCGAAAACATATTCAAGCGCCTTATCTTTTGCAATTTGTTTTCCGCGTTTCCCAATCACAATTGCGAGTTCTCCTTCATAATCTAGTTCACTCGTTGCATGCGGATGACTGTGAATTTTCTCTCCATTCCCGATAACCGTCGTCGGCGCCTTTGTGAAAATCATGATATCTTTCGGAATAGACTCTTCTCCACCCATCTCTATCGCATGATCACGATAGTTTTTTCCGACGCAAAGAATATTCTTTCTTGGTCTTGGAATAGGTGCTAATATTTTAACATCTTGCAATGGATAATACGCCGTCGTTTCATTTTCCTTTGCCCAATTTATAATTTCTACCACCTTTTCAATAAAAGCATTTCCTTTTTCGATACACTCTAGCATTGTAATAGGAACTGTAATCTTTTCGCCTTTTTGCCGCTGTGCTTCTCTAATATGCAGCACTTTTTCTTCATACTCATCCACAATGCCAACAAATACTTTCTCTTCCTTCTTCACTGTAACAAACCGCATGATTTCCACTCTCCATCCTAAAACTCATACAATGTAATTGTATTCGCATTCCTTTAAAAAAAACCTGCCAATACATTTTAATTTTTACAAGATTCTTCATTTTTCACACTATCCGATGTTATTTTGGAATAAAATGTAGAATTTTTACTTTTTTTATCGAAGCTATTTCTTTTTTATGGAACTTTTGTATAATATGTACTACATATATACTTAAAATTTATAAAGAGATGGAGCCGATTCTATGTTTGAGCAAGCGATTGAAAAAAAACGTGAGAAAATGATGTATTTTGCTGAACGTTACGGAATAACTTCTCAAAAAACAGTGGATTGTAGCCAAGAACTGGACAGGCTCTTAAATGTGGTTTGGCTTTTGAAAGCGGATTTTACCTCAACTTATACTATAGACGAACACACACAATGAAGTGTGTGTCTTTTATTTGAAAAAAGACACATTTTAATGAAAACGCCCATACAATAATAGAAAAGGATCTTGATTTTTCATATAGAACACGCATAATAACAGCAAGAAAAATTTTATTTATGAAAGGTGTTTGCTATGCCAGCGATGGTTGGACATATTCATATCGTTAACATTGGATCAAGTGGTATTTTTCATGTTGGAGATGTATTTGCAATTAGACCGGTTAGTTACTCACGTGCTTTTGCAGGAGCTGGTTCTTTTAATGTTGGTGAAAATATTTCAGTATACAATTATCAAAATGCGACAACAGTCAATGATACAGACATAATCGATCAAGCTATAATTGGATCCAACTAAAGGAGGCGATTCGTAAGTGAACTTTTATGTACAGCAAAGTATTATCATTAACAATATAAGAATTGAGAGCATTACAACATCCTCCGTTTTTCAAATTGGAAGTGCCGGCAGCATTAAAGCATTATCTAAATTTTCCAATACTGGTGGATTTACAGCGCCACTTCGCCCCTTGAAATCAAAAGGACAAATTATTTCTATTAAACCATGATAGGTTCTTCTTAAGCTCTTTATGTCATAAACATATATAAATACAAATTGAAAAACCGACATAAAACCATTCTTTTTAGGTGGGAGAGAGCATCCGGCCATGCATAGAAGCGGTCAAATCCTTTTCCTGTCCCATTCCAAGTGAAAACAAAGAGAAAAAACGCATACAGGTCATCTTTTGTTCTTCATAGCAACAACTTATATGTTGGAAAATCAAAATAGTTATATGTAGAACACCCAGAAACACACCTCCCTGTTCAAAAAAGGAGGCTTCACACAGTGAATCAAGATGTATATATTTACCTACAACAATTTCAACAAGTTCTTCAAAAACAACAAGAAGCAATTCATGCATTAGAAGAGCAAGTACAGACATTAAGGGAAGAACTTGATGAACTAAAAGGCCGGCCCTCCTCTTCTATAGGAAAAGTAGAATATAAATTCGATCAATTAAAAGTAGAAAACTTAAATGGTACGTTAAATATCGGCTTAAATCCATTCGCAACGAAAGGACAACAAATTGAAGATTTTCAAGTAGATACAGAAACATTAAAAGTAAATCCAGAAACACAAACAACTCCTGATTTTTATCAAGGCATTATTCAAGAAATGCATCGCTATTTAGATGAAGAAGCATATAATAGAATTCTTCATTTTGAACAAGAACAGCGGACACCACTCGATGATATGTATCGACAAATGATGATTGATGATATAAAAAAACAAATGGAACATCGCCTTCCTTACTATTTATCACAAGTACAACCGTATGAAGAGATTACATCAGATCCTCAGTATATGAAAGATGCAATTATTCAAGCTATGAAACAAGATATTGATAAAGCATTCCTTTCCTTTATTCAGCACATACCGAACAATTTTCGAAAGGAGTAAGTTTATATGAATTTTAACGTGATAAATCGTGAAATGAAAGTTGGCCAGATTAAAATGAACGGGGTATCTTCATCTGCACTTTTTTTAATCGGTGATGCGAACCTTCTCATTCTCTCTTCTATTCTCGATACACCTTTCGAATCGGTTACTGAGGGTCCATTTGTACCTCTCGTAACTGCCGCGCCTACTACTCCAGGTTAAGGAGGGAGCTTTATGCTTCAGCACATTTCAGTTGTTCATCAATCCAAAGTTATTTCTATGGGGATTGCTGGTGTTTTTCAAGTTGGCGATGCGAAACAGATGGAATTAAAAAGTCGTGCACTTATTGTTCATCGAGAAATCCCTTTTTATTTAAAAGATGAAGGAAGTTTCGAGGCTTTTAAAATCTTTACAGATGAGTATATTACAATTCCCAAAAGATCGACAGATGTCAAAGTGAATATTATAAATGAATGTCCCTTCATTGAAGTAAATGATGTTACGATTCGTACTTTATTAAATTCTGCCTGCTTTCAAATCGGCTCCGTTGACTATGCATTTAATAATTCACGCATTCACCAACTCCGTCAATATATTACAGATGAACCTTTCAACAAATAAATCATATAGTGATGTTAAAGAAGACTGATGAAGTAGGTGAATAACATGCCCTCTGTCGTTGGAAACCTCGTTGTTCAAAATAGTAATGGCTCTTTTAACTTAGGTGACTTCTATAATGTCTCTCCTAAGGAAAATACAAAGGCATATAACGGTTCAGGAGCATCAAATGTTGCTTTTGTTGTTAATACATTTAACGGTGTCAGCGCAACAAATACATTCGATTCAGATGTTGCGGATCAAGATCAAATTGGAACGGCTTAAAAAAAGTAGGAGAATTGTTCTCCTACTTTTTTCGTTCTTTTGATTTTCTTGTTCGCGCTTCAATAAGTGTAATCATTCTTATTGTTTAGCCTTTGAATGATAACCCACTTTCCTTCAAAGCAGTTCTAAGTTTAGGTAAAGATGCTGACCCCATACCGTACAGTTGTAAAATCTCTTTCTCACTACATTTTGAGAGCTGCTGCAAAGAAGTTATTTCATTGTGTTCCAATGCTCTTCTTGCTGGTGCCGAGAGAAGTGAAAGAAATCCACTTTCCGGTTTTCGTTCTTTCTCACAGATCGGGCAAGAAGGACAATCGCTACATTTATAGTATTGGTGTCCATTATCACAAGTTCTTAAACTTTTTTTGGAAGTTACCATTTTACATACTCCCTTCCTAGAGTTACATCTTTCCCCTTTTTCACATTTATACTTTGATGTATGTTTCACTTACTTTGTCAATCAACATGTACTATGTGATTTCCATCAAAGAAATATAAGCACTTTTCTTTCACTGGATGATGTAAACTTTTCTCTAACGCTTTCGCATATAATGAAAGCTGTACTTTATAACGTTCTTCTAAAATCGGCTTTGCTTGGTCGAATCCACCTGGGAACTTTCCTTCAATTGTATCTGTTTTAAAATCGATTAATACAACTCCGTCTTCCTCTTCTATCATACAATCAATAACTCCTTGGACAAGTACAGATTCTCTGCTCTGATTTTGCCAATCTTGATACGCTTCTTCCGCTGAAAGCATCATCGTAAACGGCACTTCACGTTCTACACTTTTCGCAGCTAACACACGCTTACCAAGATCCGTATCAAAAAATGCTACAATTCGATCAATCGCAATTTCTTCTGCTTGCTCAAATGTTAGTAATTCTTTATTTACCATTTCCGCAATTTGCTCTTGAACGGTTTCAAGCGTGATCGGTTTTTGTAAATTAACATGTTGCATTACGGCGTGAACAGCTGTCCCCCGTTCAGCATAAGTTAACCCCTTTTTCTCCATAAAACGAGGACGCGTTTTTATAGGAGTACGAAGTTTTTTAATAAAGGCATTATCACTTCCATCTTCCGATTGATAATTCCGCTTTATCTCAGTAACAGACTGCTTCGCCCGATGCGCTGTTGCACCTTCATACGCATATTCCCAAGTTAAACGAGCATACACCTCTTCTTTTCGTTCACTTTCTAGAGGAACAGTTTTTTTCTCACGAAGCGCTTCTAACAATTCTTGCTTTTCTTCTTGTACTGGTTCCGGTGCAAGTAAAGTGCTACCATCAACCATTTCCACTTTCCAGCTCGCATCGTATTCATAAATTTCATTTGGTATATTTCCTTGTCCAAGTTCAAGAAGCATTTCGCTATCACGATGTCTATATAGTGACGGTGCAATCCAATCTAAGTAACAAGATGCTCCAGCACGAACGTAATCCGGTAACAACCAATCTGTATGCTCACGCGCGTCAAGCCACTTTTCAATTTCTTTTTCTTTATCTTTCACCGTACCAATTAAAATCAATTTTTCTTTTGCACGCGTTAGAGCAACATATAATACGCGCATCTCTTCCGCAATTAGTTCCATCTTCATTTTACGTTTAATGGCTAGTTGTGATAACGTTGTATATTTAATTCGTTTACGAGGATCAATAAACTGTGATCCAAAACCGAAATCTTTGTGTAATAAGAATCGTTTCATTAAATCTTGTGTATTAAAACGGCGCCCAAGCCCCGCTACAAATACAACTGGGAACTCTAACCCTTTACTTTTATGAATCGTCATAATTCGAACCACATCTTCTTGTTCACTAAGCGCTCTCGCTGTTCCCATATCATCCCCGCGCTCTAAAATACGTTCAATAAAGCGAAGGAAACGGAACAAACCTCGGAAAGATGTTGCTTCGTACTGCCTTGCGCGATCATATAGTACGCGTAAGTTAGCTTGACGCTGTTTTCCCGCTGGAAGACCACCAACGAAATTGTAATAACCTGTCTCACGATATACTTTCCAAATTAAATCAGAAAGAGACTGCTGGCGCGCAAATTCACGCCACCCTTGCAAGAGATTATAGAACCATTGTAATTTCCCATGTAATTCTGCCTCTTCTTCAAGCGGCGCGCCTTGTAAGAAGGAACGCATCACTTCATAAAACGAGCCTTTTTTCTCATGAGCACGTAACATCGCAAGCTCTTCATCATTTAACCCAACAATCGGGGAACGAAGCACAGCAGCAAGCGGAATATCTTGCATCGGATTATCAATTACCCGAAACACATTCATCATAACGGTCACTTCTGTCGCTTCAAAATAACCTGTCGCGAGCTCAGCGTAAACAGGAATGCCTTGTAATTTTAACTCTTCCATAATTTGCGGAGCCCACGGCATCGAGCGAAGTAAAATGACAAAGTCACGGTATTTCACAGGGCGCATGCTATCTGTTTTACGATCATATACTTCATAACCTGAATCAACCATCGCTTTAATTCGCTGCGCCATTAAACGTGCTTCAAGCTGTGCTTTTTCTACTTCTACACCGTCTTCTCCCTCTACCGATTCTTCTCCCTCAGACTGATGAATACATAACAGTTCGGCTGCTACATCTTCTCCTTCTGGGTAGCTCGCACCTAACTTGAGTTCAGCATCAGCATCGTAATCGATTTCCCCGACAGTTTCGCCCATAATTTGTTTGAAAATAAAGTTCGTACCTGCTAGTACTTCATGACGACTGCGGAAGTTTTTGGCTAAATCAATCTTCATCCCGCCGTCTATTCCTTCAGGTGTAAAACGTTTATACTTTCCTAGAAATAAGCCAGGCTCTGCTAATCGGAATCGGTATATCGACTGTTTTACGTCGCCGACCATAAACAGATTACCTTCTTGTTCAACGTCTTTCGTTACAAACTTAATAATTGACTCCTGCACAAAGTTCGTATCTTGATATTCATCGACAAGTACTTCGGCAAATTTATTCCGATATTGAAGCGCAACTGGTGATGGACGAAGCTCGCCATCGTTCGTACGTTCACTTAAAATTTGTAAGCAAAAATGCTCTAAATCTGTGAAATCAACCATTCCTTTATCACGCTTTATCGTTTGAAAACGCTCAGTAAATACTTTTACAATCTGAACAAGCTTTTCTAGTACAGGGTGCATATCCTTGAAATCACGTAAAAAGCTTTCTGGTTTCCGGCTAAACAACTCTTCTTGTAGCTTCTTCACTTCATCTTTCGCTTTATTTCTAAGTGAATCTACTTGTTTGATAATCTCTTCATTGTAATCACTCTTTTTAATACGCTTTAACGTTTGCCACGAAACATTTTGCATCGCTTCATATACACTTGTCCAAGACTGATGTGCTGCACTAGATAACGTCCCGAGTAACACAAGGTCCGCCTGTAATGTCTCAATGCGGGGCGCTGGCCCATCCGGAAGCATAGCCAACTCAATTGCTTTCCGAATATGCTTTTCAGCAGTTTCCAGCTGAAACTTCACATCTTCTAATAAATAAGTTGCATACGTTAAGTCTTCAATTGATTTCCCTTCCACATCATATGCTTCGACAAGCTTATCCAGCCACTTCTCTGGATCTGGATGCGCCCTCGATTCCGTATGAAGCGCTAAAATCATACGCTGCAGGTCATTATCACTACGATCGCTCGTATATCGATCAACTAGTTCAAAGAAAATGTCATTTCCTTCGATTCCATATTCCTCTTCTAATATGTCATCTAATACTTCTTCTTTTAATAATTCATTTTCCGTCTGATTAGCAATGCGAAAACGCGGATCAACGTCGAGCATATAATAGTACGTTCGAATCACTTGTAAACAGAACGAGTGAATGGTTGAAATTGATGCTTTATTTAATAAGCTGAGCTGTTTCCGAACATGCCCTGATCCTGGCTCATCAATTAATACTTTTTCTAACGCTTCACCAATTCTATTTTTCATCTCTTGTGCCGCTGCATTTGTAAATGTTACGACAAGCAAACGATCCACATCTACTGGATTCTCGGCATTAATAATTTTGCGAATAATTCTTTCTACAAGTACCGCTGTCTTTCCCGATCCCGCTGCCGCCGCTACTAAAATATCACGGCCATCTCGGGCAACTGCCTTCCATTGATCATCTGTCCATTGACTACCTTCAGGTTTCTTTGGCCAATTCTCTATCATTCTCCGCCAACCTCCTCTCTCATTTTCTCCATCGCTTCACTATCTTTCATATCTTTTAACGTGCGAAACTGATTATCTTCAAGTGATTCATCAAACTGACAAACAGAACGGAAATTACAGAATGTACAAGCTGCTTTGTTCCCCATTTTATACGGTGCGATATCAATAACACCTTCTGTAATGTCTTTCCCGATATTTTCAAATGTATGATGTACATATTGCTGTAAAGTTGTAAATTCTTGCTCACTTGCAATACTAGAACGCGCACTGAAGCTACCATCTTTTTTCAGACCCGCAGAAATAATGTCTGAACTTCCCGTTGAAAGCTTGTTATCCATCAATCGAACAACATCCGCATCTCCTAGTACGAGACCTTTCATTTTAAATTTCTTTAAAATTTCCTTTTCAATCTCTTCTTCTGAAGCATCGCCCTTCATCTCCACAATCGGATTATGGATATGGAAATATAAAACGCCAGCAGGTGATGCCGTTCCATCTTTTTTCATCCACGTATTCGCATTTGAAATAACAACGTCTAAATACGTTAACATTTGAAGTGCTAACCCATAATATACTTCTGTTAAATCTAAAGCTTTTGTACTCGATTTATAATCAATAATGCGAAGGAAGGTACCATTTTCGTCTTCCGCTTTATCTACACGATCAATCCGGCCAACAACTTCCATTTTCACACCGTTCGGCAACGAAAACTCCATCGGCGGAAGTGAGCCTGTCCCGCCCATACCAAATGGAACCTCTAAATCAACTGGCACAAACCCACTGGACTTCGCATGTTCACGAAGGATAAGTGACGTACGGAAAATGATTTGCTGTAACTTTTGTTTCAAATAATAATTCCGATTAGAACTTAATAAAATTTGTCTTTGTAATAACGGTGCGATTTCTTCAATTACTACAGCAGAAAGATGCTCACACTCTTTTATCGATAAATCAGCCCAAGTGCGATTTTCTCTGAGTAACTTATCTGCAATTTTCTTTAGTGCTGCATGGAATAATTCGCCGATATCCGGTGCATCTAATTTAAAAATATCACGCTCTCTCAGCGATAATCCGTGCTGCGCAAAATGAGCATATGCGCAGCGATTAAATAATTCCATGCGAGAGACGCTTCCTTTAATTTTATCTCCGTATAGATCTCTACTTACAACTGAGCTAAGCTTCTGCGCACGGTTTCGATAAAATAAACTAGATAGTACACGACTACTTTTTTGCTTCCACTCAGGCGATGTAACATAGAAGTTGTAAACATCCCACCAAAAATCAAGGTTCCCTTCAAATCCATATCGTTTCCAATTTTGTAATTGCTGCGTTACATATGACAAGGTAACCTCTGGCGTTGCTACATACGAAATTTGTACCTGACGAGATAAATCATTCACATCATTCGTTACAAATACTTCTTTAACAGAAGGAAACATTCTTTTCACTTTCTTAATAAAGCTAGATGAAAGTAGCGTCTTTCCTTCTTCATCCGCAAGGGGACAAGAAATATATAACTTCTCAGATGCACGAGTTACTGTTTGATAAATAACAAATTGCTCTTCTAATAACGTCTGCCTTGTTGTTGGTGCTAATTCTACACCAGCCGTAACGAGAAATTCCCTTTCTTCATCCGATAACATCCCTTCATCTGAAGGGGCTGCCGGAATGATTCCTTCATTCGCACCAATCACAAAAGCCGCGCGAATATCCGATAACCTTGAACGATCAATGTTCGCAATGAGCACTTGATCTAAAGAAGGCGGGATATTTGCAAATTGAAGTGCCTCAAGTCCCGTTGTCATTACATCGATAAACATTGAACGAGACATCTTTTCCTCACCAAGCATTTCTACAAATGTATCAAGAAGATTCATTACTTCTTCCCAAACTTGATCATGGTCACTTGCAAATAGAAAATTCCCTTCTGCCTCAGCACGCATACGCAAATCTTCCAGTTTTTTAGGAACATCTAATTCTTCTAAAAATAAATAAACCGCTTCACACATTTGTACAACTGAACTTGCACGTTTTAAACGCTTCTGCAAACGAATAATTGGTGTCCTTACCACATCACGAAGGCGGTTTATTTTCTCTTCCATTTCACGTTCGCTATCTGTTTGCATTCCGTTTACTCCATCTAGCGAACGATAACGACGATACGTCCACGGCTCATCTGCCGTCCATCTCTTTCCTTGTACGCCATATGCTAAACAGTAATTTTCAAACTCATCCATTTCTTCGCGCATTGATTCTTTTCTCACATCCAACGGATATAACAATTCCGTTTTTATACAGCGAAAAATAGCATCATAACGCCAATTCCCACTAATGACTTCTAATGCAGAACGAATGCATTCAATCAATGGATGATGTGACATTGGACGCTTTTCATCGATAAAGTGCGGAATATCGTAATCAGTAAACAATGTTTTCATTACATCATAATAGCTTTCTCCATTACGAAGAAGAACCGTAATATCTCTGTAGCGATACTCCTCTTCCGCAACAAGTCTACGAATTTCCCTAGCTACACCTTCAACTTCCGCTCGCAAGTTTGCCGCTGTATATAATGTAATGTCTGGTTCACTTTGGAACTTCTTAGACGGACGAGATTCAAACTCAGCTTCTAGATGTGCCAATGCTGGCGAAAGAAAACGTGGCTGCTCTCTCATTGAAATTGTACTTTCAACTGCGATTTTCTCCTCACGTGCCAGTTGTTTTACCTTTTCATACGTAAGTACTGTTTGATAAAACAAATCTAGTTCACTTGTTGGCTGCGATAATGTTTTTTCATCTACTGTTAACGTAATTGTTATTCTTGCTCCGCAAATCATGAGCTGTCTAATAATCTCTAATTCCCCAGGTGAAAATGAATGAAATCCGTCTATATAAATTTCTGCGCCCTTTACATAATCAGAATCCGGAAGCTTTTCTACAAGCAACTGTAAATAATCTTCTGAATCTAAATATTTACCAATTAAAGCCCGTTCAAAATCATCATATAAAAGCTGAAGATCGTACATTTTATTTGCTAATAATTTTTGCTCATCACCGCTACTATGAGCATCTAACTGTTGCCACATCTCATATACATTCGATGGCGTTACATTATAACGTTTAAACTCGGCAATCATGCTGCCTAAATGTTCAAAAAAGCCATTTTGTTCTGCTGCTTTTTGAAACACATACAACCCTTCTTTACGCGCTTCTACAATTTTACGTAGTAACATATGCACGCCAGCCTCATCAATATGAAGGCGGCTTGCACCACCAACTTCTTGCAAGACCTTCCACGCTAGCCTTGAAAAACTAAAAACTTGCGCCCTGATGGAGGCGCTAACTCCTTCATTACCTATTAAAGCTTGCTGCGTTTGGAACGTCATTTGTTCCGGTACAAGATATAAAATTGTTTCGCCTCTTGGACGCTGCCCTAATTCTTCTTGCACTTCATGTAAACAAAATGTACTTTTTCCACTTCCAGCTCGTCCAATCACAAATCGAAGCGACATGTAATCCCCACCTTTCACTTACATAACGAACGTTAGTTTGCTGTCATCATTGTATTATAGGACAGGAAAAAAGACAAACAGAGGCTGCTTGTCTTTTCCTTCCCTATAAGCTGTAAACTCTTTCATTATCCTTTTGAAAAATTCGTCTGCACTTCATTAATCGGCCAATAGCGTAAATCCACTTTCCCGACAACAGTATCTGCTTTTACAAATCCAAAATGCCTGCTATCCCAACTGCCGAGACGGTTATCACCAATCACAAAAATATACCCCTTCGGAACAGCCTTTTCTCTCGTTAATTCTTCTAACGTAAAATCACCTGTCAACTGCCGGCCTTCCGCTTGCCTCTTATATGTTTCCAAATAAGGCTCATCAATAAATTGACCGTTTATATACAATTTGTCATGCTTATATTCAATCCGATCGCCTGGTAAACCGATAATTCGCTTTACATAGTCTTCCTTTTTATTCGCATGAAACACGACAACATCAAATCGGTTCAACTCCCCAACTTGATAGCTAACCTTATTCACAACAAGCATATTTCCATCTTGAAGTGTCGGCATCATTGACTTTCCCTCTACAACATACGTTGAGAAGAAAAACGTTCGAAAAAAAACAGCTAATAGCACACCTATAAAGATTGTTCTCATCCACTCTAAGCCTTCTTTTTTCAAAGCTCGCTTCATCTGCCTCTCCCCTCACCCTTTTCCTATAATGAAGTTGTAATTACAGCGAAGACTAGTCTTAATGTAGTTCTAGCTTTACCTCAATCTTCTTACCGACATACCATAAAATAAAAATGACACCTATGACAATAATAGTTTTCACAGGCTTATGGATAAAAGAAGTTAAATCATGCCCAATATAACTTAAAATAAGAATCATGACTAACTTTCCAAGCGCTAACGCTAACACAAATTGTCGTCTACTAATACGTGATAAACCAGCCACAACATTAATAAGTGCAGACGGCGTAAAAGGAAAACAAAATAATATAAAAATAGGTGCGAATCCTTTTCGCTCAATCCATCCCATCGCTTTTCGCACTTTCGGATGTTTATTCACAAACGAAAAGAATCGACTTCTTCCAAAACGACGAATAACTGAAAATACAATTAATGCACCAAGAACCGATCCAAGCCATGAATACAAAAAACCCAGCCAAAACCCGAAGGCAACTGCATTTGCCATCACAAACAAAATAAGTGGCAGTGCCGGGATAAGTGCCTCTACCATCGGCAAGCCAATACCAAGGAGCGGTCCAAGTGCCCGATAACTCGCTACAAGCTGATCCATATTTTCTGCTGAAAAATACTCTTTGATTGTTTGAAAATCCATTCTACAATTTACCCCTTTGCTATATTCCTACCTCTACTTTATCATCGCTTATTGTAAAGAGGAAATGGTAGATACGACATATGGAGATGTATTTATTAAAGTTCCATAGTTTTATGTAAAAATCCTTCATTATTATTGTATGATAATCTATCATTATTTGACAGGATGTTACATATTGAGAAATAAAGTGCAACTTTAATCAGTGGAGTTTTCTTCATCCTCCACTGATTATTAGCCCTCACCAATCGGGTATTTACGGGCAGTTATCTCCCACCTATCTTCTTCGCTTCTCTCGGAATCTTGAGGTGGAAGTCTTAATGCTCGCAAATAGCGGGGATAAATTTATATCCCCAAAAACGTCCTTTATCTTCCTTCATATTGTAAATTATCAATCCAGTTTTCAGCTAAAATCAACAACCGTATTATTATAAATGGGCAAAAATACTATAACAGTGGTTCCTTTCCCTACTTGGCTTCTTATGTTTATTTTTCCACCATGACTTTCAATAATTTGATAACTAATCATAAGCCCAACACCCGTTCCCTTTTCTTTTGTACTATAGAAAGGTTCCCCTAGCCTTTTAATTCTTTCTGGTGGAATACCTACTCCTTTATCTGAAATACAAATCATAACCTCGGTACTATTATGTTTTTTCACGTTAATGGTGATTTCTTGACCATTCTGTATAGCTTCAATAGAATTTTGTAAAATATTAAAAAAAACTTGTTTTAATTGAATTTCGCAGCATTCAACCAATAAATTTTCAAAATCCATGTTTAATGTAATATGAATATTCTTCATAATTGCTTGCGTACTTATTAAAGCAACCACGTTATCTAATATAGTACAAAGATTTTTAGGTTCAAATACTACAACGTTCGGTTTTGCAATAGATAAAAATTCTTGAAGAATTGTTTCAATACCTCTGATTTCAGAAAATATTAGCCTAAAATATTCCTTGTCTTCTCCTACTTCTTGTTGTAATAATTGCATGAACCCATTAATTACTGTTAAAGGGTTACGAACTTCATGAGCAATTCCAGCTGCCAATTGCCCTACTGCTTTAAGGGTATCTGATTTTTTTAATAATTCCGTTGTTTTTTTACGTTCTGTAATATCACGTACAATAATCATAATTTTATCCTTAAAAAGCGGTAAAAGTCTCGCTTCAAAATAATAAATTTCATCATCTAGTTGTAGAGGATAATCTATTAAAACAGGAACAGCTGAAATTTGTATTTGCTTAATAGCTTTCTCAAATTGCTTTGTTATAGAAACAGGTAACACCTCTTGAATTTTTTTCCCTATAAATTCTTCGATTTGAACATAAAATTTAGATATAGAATTAGTTTTACACTTCCTAATGGTCCCATCAAGGTCTGACAAAAAGTATAAATCAGGAATTGCTTTAAAAATTAATTCCAGTTCAGCCGATGTTTGTTTAAGATTTTCTTCCATTCTCTTACGGTTAGTTATATCAATCCCAATTGCTCCAATATTCCATCCTAAAATAGGAATACTCTGTAATATATTTGACCACATGATAGTTTTTATCTCACCATTTTTACAAGTTATGTTCACTTCCCAATCCCTAAAATCATTTCCATTTTTTAATAAATCGTTACATAACTGATCTCTATAAGCTTTATCAGGGTGTAGCAATTCTATTGCTGTAGGATTGTTAATAATTTCATCTGCACTATATCCAGTTACTAATTCACATTCCCGATTCCACATAATAATACTTCCTTTTTCATCAAGAGCATTAATCATAATCGGCATATTTTGTAATATGCTATATAAATGATTTTCATCATGTTGTGTTACGGTTTTTATTTGTGAATTTTTTTCATGAAAATTTTTTAAGTATAATTGTTGAGTTGCCATCTCTTCAATGAGATTTACAATACATTTAAAAGGTGTTATCTGAGAATCTACAATAACCTCTTTATTAATACTTGTCCCAATAACAAAGGTCCCTATATGCTCCTGTTCAATAACGATGGGAATATGAGTTTCTTTGAACAATTTGCTTTTTTGATTATAAAAAAAAGGTTCGCCTTTGAAAAATATAACATTTTGATTATTATCGAGGAGACAGTATGGAACTTTAGTTAAATTATAAAATTGTTCTGTTATGTTCTTGAACTCGTTTATATTTATAAGGTCTTTAAGTGTATATCTCATTATTTAACCCATCTCCTTTTTATTTAATATATCATTATAACTCTCGGGGAAACTAATTATTCAGAAAATAAAACGAGCACTTTAAACAGTTTCCTAATACAACGATAATTTTGTTCTACATTGTGATTTAGATATTTCACCTGTCTTTTCGTAATGCTTGCTGGCATCTTTTTCTCTTCCTTCGACTCTACGCCAGATACTTGTGTAGAGTGATAGCACACGGATTTGAAATATAAAAAGACCGCAAAGCTTTCTTGAAAAAGCGCTTTGCGGCCTTATGATCTCTTGTTTTTCCTAAATAAAAATCAGTTTTCCTTCTGAATCAACGGCACGCTATAAGGTGAAACTTCCACCGGTGAGGGGTCTTCATCTCCCACTGATGGAAAGCCCTCACCAATCGGGTATACGCATTAGATAATCTATGTTCTCCTATTATCTTCACTAAGTCACTTACTATTAACAAGATAATACCTTGATAGTTTCTATTTGAAATCATTTGACTTTGATATACATAATCTCCAGTCTTTCTAAGTTACTAGGATCAGCATGTCCACGTTTGATAGATTTCTTGCACCAGAACCAGTTGTTTATTATCTCATTCGTTGACGAACGAATAGGAATCCACCTAAAACGAACAATACCATACCTCCAATAATTGAAATCATTTCCGTTGGTGTTCCACCTGTTTTAGGAAGTAATGCTGTCGTCTTATCATTTTCTTTAGTAGGTGGAACTTTTGGATCGCTATTTATGTTTGTATTTGTATTTGGATCTTTGTTTGGATCTTTGTTTGGATCTTTGTCTGGATCTTTGTCTGGATCTTTGTCTGGATCTACACCTGGTTCGTCCTTGATTTTTGTATTCGTGATATCATAACCATTTACTTCTGTTTGATATCCATCTACCGGTTGTTCTTTCACTTCATACTTGTAGGCTTTGCCATCTGCATCGTATGCTGCTAAATCTTTAAATTCGTATTTCCAACCTGTTGCTTCACTTACTTCTTTCGTATCAATCAATTTGCCATTTTGGAATAAGTCTACTTTGATCATTTTCGGACGATCTTTCGCATTATCGTCTTTCCACGTCTTCGTTCCTTCTACTTTTGTTTGGCCAACCTTTGTATTCGTGATGTCATAACCTTTGACTTCTGTTTGATATCCATCTACTGGTTGTTCTTTCACTTCATATTTGTAGGCAGCGCCGTCTGCATCGTATGCTGCTAAATCTTTAAATGTATATTTCCACCCTGTTGCTTCACTTACTTCTTTCGTATCAACCTTTTGACCGTTTTGAAGTAAGTCTACTTGAATCGTTTTCGGACGATCTGTTGCATTGTCGTCTTTCCACGTTTTTGTTCCTTCTACGGTTGTTTGGCCAACCTTTGTATTCGTGATGTCATAACCATTCACTTTTGCTTCATATCCTACTACTGGTTGTTCTTTCACTTCATACTTATAGGCAACACCATTCGCATCGTATGCCGCTAAATCTTTAAATTCATACTTCCATCCACTTGCTTCACTTACTTCTTCCGTTGCGATCACTTTACCATTTTGTAGTAGGTCTACTTTGATTGTTTTCGGACGTTCTGTCGCATTATCGTCTTTCCACCTTTTCTTTCCTTCTACTTTTGTTTGACCTACTTTTGTATTCGTGATGTCATAACCTTTGACTTCCGATTTATACCCATCTACCGCTTGTTCTTTCACTTCATATTTGTAGGCAGCGCCAGTCGCATCGTAGGCTGCTAAATCTTTAAATTCATACTTCCATCCACTTGCTTCACTTACTTCTTCCGTTGCGATCACTTTACCATTTTGTAGTAGGTCTACTTTGATTGTTTTCGGACGTTCTGTCGCATTATCGTCTTTCCACGTTTTCTTTCCTTCTACTTTTGTTTGACCTACTTTTGTATTCGTGATGTCATAACCGTTTACTTCTGATTTGTATCCATCTACTGGTTGTTCTTTCACTTCATACTTGTAGGCTGCGCCAGTCGCATCGTATGCCCCTAAGTCTTTGAATTCATACTTCCATCCACTTGCTTCACTTACTTCTTCCGTTGCGATCACTTTACCATTTTGTAGTAGGTCTACTTTGATTGTTTTCGGACGTTCTGTCGCATTATCGTCTTTCCACCTTTTCTTTCCTTCTACTTTTGTTTGACCTACTTTTGTATTTGTGATGTCGTAACCGTTCACTTCGGATTGATATCCGTCTACTGGTTGTTCTTTCACTTCATACTTGTAGGCTACTCCATTTGCATCGTATGCCGCTAAGTCTTTAAATTCATACTTCCATCCACTTGCTTCACTTACTTCTTTCGTATCAATCAATTTGCCATTTTGGAGTAAGTCTACTTGAATCGTTTTCGGACGTTCTTTCGCATTGTCGTCTTTCCACCTTTTTGTTCCGTCCACGGTTGTTTGGCCAACCTTTGTATTCGTGATGTCGTAACCAGTTACTTCTGATTGATATCCCGCTACTGGTTGTTCTTTCACTTCATACTTGTGGGCTTTGCCGTCTGCATCGTATGCCGCTAAGTCTTTAAATTCATACTTCCATCCACTTGCTTCACTTACTTCTTTCGTATCAATCAATTTGCCATTTTGGAGTAAGTCTACTTGAATCGTTTTCGGACGTTCTTTCGCATTGTCGTCTTTCCACCTTTTTGTTCCGTCCACGGTTGTTTGGCCAACCTTTGTATTCGTGATGTCGTAACCAGTTACTTCTGATTGATATCCCGCTACTGGTTGTTCTTTCACTTCATACTTGTAGGCTACTCCATTCGTATCGTATGCCCCTAAGTCTTTAAATGTATATTTCCACCCTGTTGCTTCACTTACTTCTTTCGTATCAATCTTTTGACCGTTTTGAAGTAAATCTACTTGAATCGTTCTCGGACGTTCTTTCGCATTATCGTCTTTCCACGTTTTTGTTCCTTCTACTGTTGTTTGACCTACTTTTGTATTTGTGATGTCGTAACCAGTTACTTCTGATTGATATCCCGCTACTGGTTGTTCTTTCACTTCATACTTGTAGGCTACTCCATTCGCATCGTATGCCGCTAAATCTTTAAATTCGTATTTCCAACCTGTTGCTTCACTTACTTCTTTCGTATCAATCTTTTGACCGTTTTGAAGTAAGTCTACTTGAATCGTTTTCGGACGATCTTTCGCATTGTCGTCTTTCCACGTTTTTGTTCCTTCTACTTTTGTTTGACCTACTTTTGTATTTGTGATGTCGTAACCAGTTACTTCTGTTTTGTACCCATCTACCGCTTGTTCTTTCACTTCATACTTGTAGGCAGCGCCATTCGCATCGTATGCCGCTAAGTCTTTAAATTCATACTTCCAACCGCTTGCTTCTGTTACTTCTTGCGTGCTGACGGCCTGACCATTTTGGAGTAAGTCTACTTTGATTGTTTTCGGACGATCTTTCGCATTATCGTCTTTCCACGTTTTTGTTCCTTCTACTTTTGTTATTTGTACCACTTTTGTATTTATAATGTCATAACCTTTGACTTCTGTTTGATATCCATCTACTGGTTGTTCTTTTACTTCATACTTATATCCTTTGCCATCTGCATTGTATGCCGCTAAGTCTTTGAATTCATACTTCCAGCCTGTTGCTTCGCTTACTTCTTGCGTTGCGATGACCTGACCATCTTGTAGTAAGTCTACTTTGATTGTTTTCGGACGTTCTGTCGCATTATCGCCTTTCCATATTTTTGTTCCTGTAATGAATGTAGTTTTCACTTTATTCGAAATCGGCAGCTTAACTCCATTTACAGCACCTGATTTAACTTCAAAACTTACTTTTTCCTGAGGATTGAAATCAATATACTCTGGAGCTGAAACCTCTTGCACATAATATTTACCTGATTGTAAATTAGGAATTTCAATTATTCCTTTTTCATCCGTTACATATACATCTCCAACTTGTTCACCTGACTCTTTATACAACTTAAACGAGACATTCGGTATTACTTTGTCTTCATCCGTTCCAAGGTGCTTAACAATTCTTAATGTTCCTTTAGGAGGTAAATCACCTTGAGCACCACCACCAGATGTTATATTTGTGACTGTGGCACTACCCGACTCAGAAACCGGTTGTTTGTATAGAATTTGATAATCAATCTTATAATCATTCTTAAAAGATTCTTGGCTCTTTCCGCTTTCCGTTATAGTACTTGTATAAAAAACGGTAAAAGACCTAGCACTTCCCATATTCCAATTAATCACGACTTTAAATGAATGACCGTCGTCATTAAACTGAACATATCCATAACGTTGATCTTCAAATTGTTTAATTGATAAAGACTCTCTGTCATTAACTGTTATCCGAAAACTATCTTTATTAAGTGTTTGACCTTCCTGCAAACTGTCAGACACAACAATATCTCTACTTAAATATTCTTTGTTTAAGTTTATATTCAAGAACCAACGCACTTCATCCGGGGTATCTGGTTGAATATCACCAGTTTTGTAGAAAAACGGTTTAGAGCCTGTACCACCACCACTGGTTGGACCGGTAATCGTTACAGTTTGCTTATCTAAAGTTGTGCCTAAATTTGTTTCAACATTTTTCGTTTGATCCGTTCCTACATTAGTCGCTTGAACTGTAAAATTAAAATGCCCTTTAATATTGTGAAGTTTCTCCACAATATCATTAAATGTACATACCACATTACCTGCACTTACTTTACAAGTACCAAAATTACTACCTTGCCCATCATTTAACGGAATCGTTCCGTTAAATCCTTGTAATTCTGGGGGCAGCGTTAATGTTAGTGTATCTCCAGACTTCATATTATTTCCAGATTTATCACTAAAAGTTACATTTATTTTAGCCTGTTCGCCGTAACTTAGTTTTGTTTTATCAATCTTAAAACTATCCACAAATCCTGTTGTATTTAACTCTTGTGCATTTGCTATTATAGGCATTAAACTTTGACCTATTGTAAACATAAAAAGCATTAGAATTGAAAAAATCGAAGTTACTCTTTTTACCATATCATTCTCCTATCAATTATTTTTAGATGGCTTCTAATATGAATATGCTATGACAATGACTCAATAGGCTGATGGTATTTTTCTCTTTCAACTGTTATAAGCTTAAAAGCTTGAAAATAGATCTCTATAAATGATTCTTCTACTCTCCATACATCTTCATTTTTTCTAATGTAACACTAAATCTATTAATTTTAATATTTACATCTCTAACATATCATGATAGTATTACAACTAGGAAAATTATATTCTCTCACCATTCCTATCAAATCTCAAAATCTTAAGTTGTATCATATATGCCATCTTATTGTGAGCATAAATTTCTGGTTAATAATGTTTTCATTTAAGTGCTATTGGTTTATTCATATTACTTTCCGTTATTATTAGATTCATAACATCATTATGTCCAAGTTTGATAGCACCTTTTTAATGATTCACAATTTTATTCACCAGAACCCTTCACCTCCCTCTTAAAGGCATTTTTCATGCTCTCACCCGTAATATTAGGACTATTTCAACAATAAAAATAGTTTTTGTAACTTTTGTAACCAATTTTGTAATTAAAGAAACCTAACAGTTGTTCCAACATGGATAAATACCAACTTTTGGATAGACCTCCTATTTTATAGTCCCTCCTATCTGTACCGAAATATCAATTTTTAATGCTTAATATATAAAAGAAAGAGTAGTAAACATACACGTCAATCAGATGAAAATTAAAAAAGCTGAATTTTCAGTCTATTTATTTTAAAGGAGGCCATTTGCAACTACTCTCTTTGTGATTATGAGTTTAACACTAAACATAAGGTATAACAAGACAAAAATATACAATTTTCTGATAAATTCGACACTTATTTAGAAGTTAATATAACACCACTTATCGTTAATTAATATGTAATACAAAGAGGCTATTTCAACAAAAAAATATTTAAACATTAAAAAAGAAGAACCCTCACTTACTGAAACTCTTGAAGTGGCTCATAAGCGGATTGAGACAACTGGTGTTTCTCTTTCTTCTGATGGTTTGAATCAACATTTTACTTCTCATACCTATATCTAACAAAAATAAACCAGATGCTGAAAAACATCTGGTTTATTTTTGTTAACTTCATGACCATGGATGGTTGTCCCATCCTTTCCACCTATCAATTATCATTCCTTTTCGTCTTCTTCTTTCACAAGATATGCTTTTTCATACGCAGGTTTCAATGTAGATATATATTCCTTATCGACTTGCTTAAAATGAAGCCCCCTTTGTTTATCTTTACGATCTTCATACTCTGTCCGAAGTTTTGCGGTTCGATTTTGCTGATTCTCGAAACTACTCTTTGATATTTCTAATTTCACTGCGAGGCCATTAATAAATCGAATGATTAAGTTACCATCTGCTAATTCTTTATTGTTTTCAATATGGAAGTGAGACAACCAGGCACATTCCTTTCTAGAATAAGAATACGTAGGAAAAAAGTAAAGTTGATCTGTCGGGCTAATCGCAATGGGTGCTTTGTGCGTAATACGTGTTAACTCTTTTGTACCGTCTTTTCTACCTAAAAAACTAGATCCGTGCTTGCGGCAACTTCGTTCGACAATATCAAGCGGCTTTTGAAACATGAAAAAAGAGTCTTCTACTTCAACCACTCGCGTTACAATACGTTTTTCTCCTAAAATAACTGGAAGTAAGGCCATAGTGTTCTTGTTTACGACATAGTTTTCGACGTAGCGTTCTACTTGTTCACCCATCTTACATTCGCTCCTTCATTATTTTTTCTTACAATCCATAACAGCAGCTGCATGGATAATTGTACCACCCAAAACCCAAAATAGTTAATATTTTCAAATATTTTACATTTTCTTATAAAACTTTAAAATTTCATAATATTCCTTCATATAAATATCTATATAAAATCTCCATATTTCTCTACAGGAAAAAGATATATTGTTATATAAAAACAGAAATTTTCTTTTTTGAAATATTTGTAACATAACAAAATCTTGTTTCACATATATGATTCAATAAACTTGTACAAATTACCTATTCCGTATATATTTCCACACCCATTTACGTATCTCTCTTACAGGAAAAATAAAACTTTAATTAATAAACAGCTTTCCGCACTTACTAACAGAAATCCTTATCAATCAGTCCTTTACGAATAATTTACTTCTCATCTAAATCCTTTACTTTCTGTACAATTTTGAAGTAGAAGTATTACTGTCTACTAATAGAAAATAGATTCACTTGTTTTTTCATTTAATATTTACATGAAAGGTACATGTTCAATATTAAAGATCGTAATATAAAAAGTTATTCTAATATTAAATACATCCATTTGTATTGTTTATTATTTTTCGATAGATGTTTTACAATCGTTGGCTTAATTGTAAAGGAAGTTTTTTTGCTATGCTCAGACTCGAATGGAAAGATGATTACAAAATTCTCAACAAAAAAAGGATGGCATATGCCATCCTTTTTTATCACGTACTATAAAATTATAGTTTTACAACGTTTTTAGCTTGAGGTCCGCGGTTGCCATCTTCGATTTCGAAGCTAACTTTTTCGCCTTCTTCTAAAGATTTGAAACCTTCAGTTGTGATTGCAGAGAAGTGAACGAATACATCGTTTCCGCCTGGAACTTCGATGAAACCGAAACCTTTTTCGTTGTTAAACCATTTTACTTGTCCTGTTACTGTCATAATTATTTCCTCCTAAGAAAATATAAGTTTTTTTAGTCTTCATACATAAAAAAAGAATCCACACATTATCAAATACGAAACATAAAACAGTTCTCACATACTTTTTCTCGTTCGTTTTCAGCACTTGATAATATATGGATTGCTTGATTTAGTTATTCAACTGAGATAATCATAGCATACTTAAAATAGAATGTACAATATTTTTTGAAATTCTAATTTTCTAATTTTTGGTACCTCTCATAAAATACAGTATCACTAGTACAATTTTTACTTCATAATAAAATGAAACTTCCATCAGCGGGATACATACAAAAGAAAAGCAGGTGCCCTTAAAGGACACCCACTTCCTCACTTACTTCGTAAACTGTGCCTCTTCCGTAGACCCTTTCAGAGCCGTTGTAGAAGATGTTCCGCCTGTAATCACTTGTGCTACTTCGTCAAAGTAGCCTGTTCCAACCTCGCGCTGATGACGCGTTGCAGAGTAGCCATGCTCTTCTGCTGCAAATTCTGCTTGTTGTAATTCAGAATATGCTGCCATACCACGCTCTTTATAGCCACGCGCGAGTTCAAACATACCGTAGTTTAATGCATGGAATCCTGCAAGTGTTACGAATTGGAATTTGTATCCGTATGAAGCAATTTCTTTTTGGAAGTTTGCAATCGTTTTTTCATCTAATTTTTGTTTCCAGTTAAAAGATGGTGAACAGTTATACGCTAGTAATTTCCCTGGATATTTCTCATGAATCGCTTCCGCAAAACGCTTTGCATCTTCTAAATTCGGTTCAGATGTTTCACACCAAACAAGATCTGCATACGGTGCATATGCTAAACCGCGCGCAATTGCTTGATCAAGCCCTGCGTTTGTACGGTAGAACCCTTCTGGTGTTCTCTCTCCTGTAATAAATTCTTGATCAACTGGATCAATATCACTCGTAATTAAATCCGCAGCATCTGCATCCGTTCTTGCTACAATAATTGTTGGCACGCCCATTACATCCGCAGCAAGTCTAGCAGAAATTAGATTACGTACCGCTGTTTGCGTTGGTAGTAATACTTTTCCGCCTAAATGTCCGCATTTTTTTTCTGAAGATAATTGATCTTCGAAGTGAACGCCTGACGCGCCTGCCTCAATCATACCTTTCATTAGTTCAAACACGTTTAATTGCCCGCCAAATCCTGCTTCAGCGTCCGCAACAATTGGTACAAAATAATCTGTATCACCGCTTCCTTCCATATGCTGAATTTGATCTGCACGCTGCAATGTTTGATTAATACGCTTTACAACAGCTGGTACACTGTTCGCTGGATATAAACTTTGGTCCGGATACATGTGCCCGGATAGATTAGCATCCGCTGCCACTTGCCAACCGCTCAAATAAATTGCTTTTAATCCTGCTTTCACCTGCTGCATCGCTTGATTTCCTGTTAACGCGCCAAGCGCATTAATATAATCTTCTGTATGAAGTGATTCCCAAAGCTTCTCTGCCCCGCGGCGTGCTAGCGTATGCTCAATATCAATTGACCCGCGCAGACGAATTACATCCTCAGCAGAATAAGGACGTGTTACCCCTTTCCAACGTTCATCTAACTCCCAGCTTTCTTGTAACTTTTGTACTCTTTCGTTTTTCATCTCTTCCATCCCCTTTTCCTTTTATAAAATCTCGTAACCTGGTAATGTTAAAAATGTTTCAAATTCATCATTACGCACCAAATTAGTAAAAAGCTTTGTTGCTTCTACAAATCTACCTTTCTCAAACTGTTCCTTGCCAATCTCTCGTTCTATTTTCGCTAGTTCTTCCACCTTGAACTCTTCTACTAAAGTAAATGTAATCTTACGTCCGTCATCCAGTTTCCCGCCTTCATGACGAATCCATTGCCACACTTGTGCTCGTGAAATTTCTGCAGTTGCCGCATCTTCCATCAAATTATAAATCGGTGCTGCCCCGCGACCACTTAACCATGATGCAATATATTGAATGCCGACGCTAATATTCATACGAAGCCCTTCTTCTGTAATCGTTCCCACCGGTACTTCTAACAAATCCTTTTCTGTTACATCAATCTCTTCACGCTTTCTAAAAATTTGATTCGGTGTTTTCATAATGTGATTAAACACTTCCAGCGCAACAGATACAAGTCCCGGATGGGCAACCCAAGTCCCGTCATGTCCATCTAAAGCTTCACGTTCTTTATCAGCACGCACTTTTTCAAAAGCAGCTTCATTTGCTTCCGGATTATTTTTAATCGGAATTTGTGCTGCCATTCCGCCAATCGCTGGTGCATTCCGGCGATGGCACGTTTGAATCACTTTTAAAGAATATGAGCGCATAAAAGGAGCCGTCATCGTAACTTGCGCTCTGTCCGGAAGTAGAAATTCGTTATGGTTACGAAAGCTTTTTAAGAAACTAAAAATATAATCCCAACGCCCGCAATTTAGCCCTGCTGAATGATCACGGAGTTCATATAAAATTTCATCCATCTCAAAAGAAGCGTGGATTGTTTCTAATAACACTGTTGCTTTAATCGTTCCATTCGGAATCCCGATATATTTCTGTGCAAAAATAAAAACATCATTCCACAACCTGGCTTCTAAATAGCTCTCCATTTTCGGTAAGTAAAAATATGGTCCGCTTCCTTTTTCTAATAATGTTTTTGCATTATGGAAAAAGTACAAACCAAAATCAACGAGACTACCTGACATCTTTTCTCCATCGACTAACATATGTTTTTCTTCTAAATGCCAGCCGCGCGGACGAACAATAAGTACAGCTGTTTTATCACTTAAACGATATTCCTTGCCACTAGGGTTTTTATATAAAATCGTTCCCTTCACTGCATCTCTTAAATTAATTTGGCCATCCATCGCATTTTGCCACGTTGGCGAATTAGAATCTTCAAAGTCTGCCATAAAGAGATGTGCGCCTGAGTTTAAAGCATTAATAACCATCTTACGATCTACTGGTCCTGTAATCTCCACACGACGATCTTCTAAATCTTTTGGAAGCGGGGCAATCGTCCAATCTCCAGCACGTATATGTGCTGTTTCTGGTAAAAAGCTTGGAAACTCCCCTGCATCAATTCTTTTTTGCTTTGCCACACGTTTTTGCAGTAAATTTTTACGGCGTGTATTAAAATTCTCATGCAGCTCTTTTAAAAAAGTGAGCGCTTCCGATGTCAAAATTTCTCCATACGCCGGTAATACTTCTAAAGCGAGTGTAACCCGTGAAGTTTGCGTCGACATATTAGCATCCCCTCCGTAAACTGTTTTATAACAGATTTGATTTTATGTTTTATATTATATAACAAATTTTCTGAAAGTGAAGAGAATTTTTGGAAATTTCACTTATTTTTTTATGGAACATCGATTTCATCTACATATGAAAGCCATTTTTTACACATCAAAAAAAGCCACTGTTATACAACAACCGCTTTTTCATTTCACACCTAATCATCATGTACTTATTTTATTCTTGAGAAAGGAGTCCCATCCCATATCCATTAAACTAAAAAAATTAATACCCCTAATGCTATTCTTTCGAAAGATTTTCGAAAGAATAGCTAGTGTTTTTTATGAATCATTCAATTTCAAATGAATTAAACTTCTTTTCCAAAGAACTACAACAATTTTTTATTTTTCATAAACAGCTGTATAAAGCTTTTCTTAGTTCAAGTTCTCTTGGTTCATTGGCCATACCAAATCCATGTTTGTTCATCGCATAGGCATAACCTAGCTTCTCATCTGGATCGGCAAAACAGAACGATCCTCCTGCGCCTGGATGGCCAAAAGAGCTTTCACTTTGTCCGAATTGCATATCCGAAAAGTGTTTCCAAAATCCTAAAGAATAGGCTATGTTTATACAATTCACATGATCATAATACCCTTCTTTCGGAGGGACAGCTTTTTTTCTTAATTCATTTATTGTTTCTTCCCTTAATCCGAGTGCTTTTCCACCACTAGCAAAAGCACCGTAAATTTTCGCCATTGCTCTTACTTGCCCCACACCATTTCCAGAAGGAAATTCTATCGATAAAATTGGACGATGATTAAAATTATCATTGGCTACAAATTTTTTAGGATCTACTAAACTTCTCGCTACTAATGACTTTGCATTAAGAAAACCAAGTAACATTTTTATAGGCAACTTTGTTATCCCCCTAAGTAACTGAATGGGGTGATTTATCCCTTCAATCGTTGTTATTCTCTCTTCAGAAATATCTTTAGGAAGCCCAATATAAAACTCTGCTTTTAGTGGCTCTGCTATTTCCTCTTGAAAGAAATCTTTTAAGGCTCGATGTTTAGGATCTGCCCTTTTAATCAGTTCTCCAATTAAGGTTCCAATTGTCCATGCATGATAGCCCTGGATTTTCCCAACCTCCCAAGCTGGTTTGCTTGCAGCAAGGGAATTTGATAGATGAGAAGTATCTAAGTCTTCTAACCTGTCGATTTTAAGTCCATTGAGAGGTGACAAACCAGCTTGATGTGCTAGAAGCTGTCGAACAGTTATTTTTTCTTTTCCATTCTGAGCAAACTCAGGCCAATATGAACTCACTTTCTCATCATAGTTAATGTACCCCCTAGAATGCGCTAAACTTAAAGCCAATGCAGCAAAACCTTTTGTAGCTGAAAACACTTGAACAAGTGTATCTTTTTCCCATTCCGCACGAGTCTGTCGATCTCGATATCCACCCCATAAATCAACGACTGCTTCATTATTAATGTATACAGAAAAAGCCGCTCCAACTTCTCCTCTCTCCGTAAAATTTCTAATAAATTCCTCCTTCACCAATTCAAATCCTGGTGCAACAAATCCATGAATTGACATATTATTTCTTCTCCCCCTTTGTTGGTATAATCTAGTCTTTTATCCGAGATAACATTTATATATTTACAAAATACAAATAATTCAATAAAATAAACCTATCAAATATTTGACTAAATGTCTATAAATAGTCAAATAAAAACAGGCGGGGATATATTATGGCAAGAATTACATCTGAACAGAGAAAACAAATACACGAGACTCTTCTCGTTAAGAGTAAAGAGCTGTTTATTCAATATGGATTCTCTAAAACTAGTATTGATGACATAGTAAATGCATGTGGAATCGCAAAAGGGTCTTTTTATTCATATTATTCATCAAAAGAAGAGTTATTTTACGCAGTGTTGCGAAAAGAGGAGAAAGTGAAAGATCAAATCATTTCAGAAATTATGTGTGAGTCTCTACCACCAAAAGAACTTTTAATTCGTTTCTTTGAAACATCTTTTAAAACCATAGAACAAAACCCATTTTTACAAAGTCTTTATCAAAGAGGTGAATATGATCGAATTGTGAAAAGACTTCCTAAGGAACTTCTAGATAAACATGCAAGGGAAGATTTAGATAGTTCTTTGAACTTCGTAAAGTTTTTACAGGAAAAAGGTGTTACAGAAGATGATCCCGAAGTACTTATTGGCCTTTTTCGAACAACTATACTTATTCCATTACATAGACAAGAGATTGGAGAACCAACTTTTTCGAAGATGATGAAAAAAATGATTGAATGTTTATCAGAAGGTTTAACACAACAACAAAAGTGAATTTCATTTATTATAAAGTCACTTACTTGAAGACTTCAAATTTCACTTTAATAAAAATTATGATTCAAAGATGTACGCTATATTCTCTATTAACATAGGATATATACATACAAAAATAATAAAATCACCCCATTTTGATCCATACCTTTTCAAAATGGGGTAATTTTATTCCCTTTACATACAGTAACCATGCACTTAGCATTCACACTCTATTCATGATGATAAAAAACAAATTACTTCGAAGATACTATTGTACTTGGTTCCTTTTCCTTACTCGTTACTTCCTCAGGTTTCGATTTTCTAAAAGTAAACGCCATCCCAACAAAAATCAAAATAATTCCCGCTGTCTGCATCGTGGTCGGACGAAACCCTGTAAATGCTGTATCAAGTAAAATAGCTACACCTGGATCCAAAAACACTAATACAGAAATGAGCCTTGTTGGTAAATCTCTTAAACTATCAAAAAATAAGTAATAAACAAAGCCAGTATGAATAAGTCCTGTCGCTGTAATCGCAATCCAATTACTCTCTGTTAACCCTTGAAACGCTCCAAAGTCTACAAATGGTAGTAACAGAAATATCCCTAAAAAAGTTTGCAAAAATGTCATTGCATATGCACTTGTTTGTTTAATCCCTTTCCCTAACAAGGTGGTAAATGCATAAAATAATGCTGCAAGAAGTGCCCAAACCATCCCAGAGGACATTAACTTTTCTATCGAAACACTTCCATCTACTCCCGCTACTAAAACAGTACCGAGAAAACAAATAACAATTGAAATAACAGATAGCACTGTTAACTTTTCTTTAAACACGACACTCCCAATCATTAATACGATAATTGGTGCAAGATGATACACAGAAATTGCAATTGTCACTGACATGACTTCGAAAGCTTTAAACAGAAACACCCAGTTAAAAACAAGAAAGACACCACACGCTAATATTTGCAGTATTTCTTTTCGATTCCACTTTTCTTCTTTAAACTGACCTGTTGCAATCCAACATAACGTTAAAAATATAGTGGCACAAATACAACGAACAAATACTAATTCAAATGATGGTAAATTTGTTTTCACTGAAAAAAATCCGATTGAGCCAAAAATAGACATCGATATGATCATTTTTATAGCTGGCGATGATTTTGTTTGGAATAACCTATTTGTGGCGCTCTTTTGAAACAATATAAACAACCCCCATTAGTTTAAAACGAACATTTACATTTCAAGTTTCGTAATATTCTCAATTTTAAATATACAATAAGATGAATGGAATGTAAAAAATCGTAAAGATACTTAAAGCCATTTATTCTCACGAAGTGGCATTTGCAATCCTCATTCCTTTTACAATGTAAAGCATCATTGTAAAAAATCGTAAAGATACTTAAAGCCATTTATTCTCACGAAGTGGCATTTGCAATCCTCATTCCTTTTACAATGTAAAGCATCATTGTAAAAAATAAAGATGATAAAAGGCAATATAGAAATACTCGTTTTCCCCGTTATAGCCACCTATATATTTTACCATATTTTACATAAAAATATTTTTTCCTAAACAATCTATTTTGATTTTCTAACATATACATCACGGCTATGTAAACAAAAAGTGACATCCTCTCTTTTGTTTTCACATGGCATGGGGCGAAAATAGGTACTGATCCTTCTATGCATGGACAGATCCTGTTGTAGCTTTGGAATAAAGTTTGATCAAAAACATGTTGTTTATTTTAGAATTGACATGAAATTATATTAAGTTTATACTGTCAGTAACACATCACTGTTAATGACAGTATAATGTTATTAACAGTGATATATTGCTGTTATAATAACAAAACTATTTTTCACATTTCATTAAGGAGGTTAGATGTTTTATGAAACATACAGGGAGACATACAGGTGCATTTCTTTTGCTGTTTTTAACAGAGAGAGATAGCTATGGAGGGAAACTTCTGCAGAAATGTGAAGAAGAGCTTCCCATCAATCCAATTGATAGTGCCATTATATACCGCACCCTAAAAAAATTAGAAAACGAAGGTGCTGTTGAGTCTTATTTGGACACATCTGATCAAGATAAGCCGAGAAAGATGTACAAAATTACTACAGTGGGAAAAAAACAATTAGAAGAGTTTCAAATAGATATTGAAGAAAAAATTAAAAACTTATCATTTTTCTTAGACAAATATAAAGACTGGAAAGAGTCTAATCATGATTAATGGCGCTCTCCTTTACTCTTTAGCCATTATTCTTATCAGTATTTCTTTTGTAAAGGATCGGAATAAAACAAAAGATGCTCTATTAAAGTCATGGAAAATGTTTCGTAATCTTATACCTTCCATGCTATCAATTATGCTTTTCGTTGGACTATCACTATCTATATTAACGCCTTCCTTCATTTCTTCCATCATTGGGGAAAAATCTGGATTCATCGGTATTGTTTATTCAGCAATAATTGGCTCTGTTGCACTCATTCCAAGCTTTGTTGTGTTTCCTCTTGGAAATACATTAGTCCAAAATGGTGCGGGCCTCCCTCAAGTTGCGGCATTAATGTCTACATTAATGTCAGTAGGAATCACAACTTTACCGATGGAACAAAAGATATTTGGGCGAAGTTTTGCTTATTCTCGTAATGCATCTGCATTGTTAATGTCTCTCATATTCTCGTATATTATTTGGGTGGTGATGGTATGAATGAATTAAGAAGATATCGTTTCTTTTTCATTTTATTATTTGGGCTCATTATATGTACTTTTATAAACCATTCGTTGGGATGGAACGCATTTCAATTAACAGGAAAAAGTATTTTAGATATGCTGTTTCTACTTCCTCCTGTCTTAATATTCGTAGGATTGCTTGACCAGTGGGTGAAGAAAGAAACATTAATTAAATATATGGGGGAAAAATCTGGCATCTATGGCATCTTATTCTCCCTATTATTAGGAGGAATTGCAGCTGGTCCCCTCTATGTTGCTTTTCCAATCGCGGCACTTTTATTAAAAAAAGGAGCGAGTATACGATACATTGTATTTTTTCTAGGAGTTTGGACAACTGCAAAATTACCGGTTATGGTGTATGAATTTTCTTCATTTGGAGCTAAATTTACACTCATCCATATTTGTTTTGGTCTATTATTTTTCTATTTAATGGGTATTATTTATGAGAAGTTCTATGATAAACGACAATTGTTGAAATATGATATAACTAAAGAAATATAAATCTCGAGGAATGATTTTTTAAGCCTCTCAATCCTAGACCCTTTTGTGTTTGATCAAAAAGACTTCATAAACTAACATTGTAAAATAAAGAATATAGCAAATTAATAAAAACCAGTTGTATCTAAACAGATACAACTGGTTTTTATCCTTCATGGTTCATTATTGATTTAACAAATTGTACAAAAAAATGAATTTAATTTGCTGTTTATAAGTAGTCTATTTTTTCACTTCCATCTTTTTTTGTTTCCTCATATAAATCACGGCTACGTAAACAAAAGAGTCCCTCCTCTTTTTTTCTCTTTTTGTTTTCATACCGCATGGGGCGAAAAAGGGCTCTGGCCAGCGGATCCTCTCTCCCATCCCAAAAAGAAAGATTTTATCTCTCTCCAATTTGCATTCACATAAATAAAGAAGCAGCGTCACCGCTACTCCTCATTTCTTCTGCTTCTCATACTGCTCAAACACATGAATTCTTTCAAAAATTGGCGGATGTGTATATAAGAAAAACTTCACTAACGCCGGTGGATTTACTTGACTTAAACTTGTTTTCGATAAATACTGGAACGTCTTTACACCAGACTTTCCATCTTTCGTCATATCTAAAGCATATTGATCAGCTGCCCGTTCTTCTATACGTGATACGTAGTTTGATAGCGGGCTTACTGCAAAAGATAACACAGAGGAGATAAGAAAAAATAATGGGATAATCGATAAGCACGCCATCTTTGATAGGCGCAATGTATCTCCCCATTTTCTGAGGCACATGTTGATAATACGACTAATCAAATACATCCCTACAAACGTTAACACAATATAACTCGCCACACCCCAATATATATGTTTCATCACGTAATGTCCCATTTCATGAGCCATAATAAATAAAATCTCTTTATCTTTTAACTGCTGGAGCGTTGTATTCCACAATACAATTCGAGAATTCAATCCAATTCCTGTCACATATGCATTTAGGGCCGTTGTTTTTTCAGACATGTTCACTTCATATACATGCTCAGCTGGAATATCTGCCCTGTCCGCAATTGCTAAAATTTTCTTCTCTAAGTCTTTATTTTGCAATGTAGAAAAATCATTGTATAACGGATCAATTACAACGGGCTGTACAAAGGTTAAAAAGATTGTAAACGGTACTGACAAAGCCCAGCCAGCTAACCACCACCGCTTCGGAAATTTATAAATAAGCCATAAAAGGACAGAAACAACGATAAACATCATAATATAATTTACCCAAAAATCAATTACATGATCTTTTATCCAACTCGCTGTGGATTGCGTTGAAATACCGTAATCGATTGATACTTGATGCCCCATCCATTGCAGAGGCAATGCAAGAACGGTTGTAAGCAATGATAAATAAAAGAGATAGATAGCAACTCGAATAACCCGTACTTTCGTCGTTTCTTTTGACCATTTTTCAAAACGATTTGATATACCTAAAACAAGCACAAACAATAAAATAATCCATTCAAGAGGCGTCGCTAAAAAAAAGAGTAAATTTTTCACACGCGAATAATCTTGACTTAATGTAAGTTCCTTTGCATTCATAAACGTCTCTGGATCAGCACTCGTTCCTTTATACATATCTGGAATAATTTCATGATTCCATCCAAATAAATACCAATATATAAATAATGCAAAACCAACGTACAAAAAAAGTGACCACTTCACAACCTTCTTCACGGTATCTCCTCCTCTATGCTGCCTGTCTCTTATTATTGTAAGTTCGTTCCTCCTAAAATAGAACAAGCTAATACATCGAATTGTCATGCAATTTTCAATCCCTCCTCATAAATTTTCGGATTTTTCTTATAAAATAAAATTAGGAGGAGGATGGAAATTGAAAAAAATTTATATTACGTTTACATTAGGTTTAGTCATCGTAATTGGAATTGGAATTTACTATTTTACAGATTATCGTAAAGCTTCTGCTGAAATACCACGTGGAATCGTTATGGAGGATGTAAATGGTACAACGCTATCTTTTGATCAACTACCAAAAAAGCTTAAACTCGTAGAATTTATATACACAAAATGCCCTGATATTTGTCCCGTTACTACATACAAAATGAAGCATTTACGAGACGAACTAGAAAAGGATAAACTATTTGGTAAAAAAATTGAATTTATTACAATTACCATTGATCCTAAGTTCGATACAAAAGAAATATTAACTACATATGCCAACACGTTTGAAATGAAAAAAACGAAAGGGTGGCACTTACTGCGCGGTGATGAAGATGAAACGAAAAAACTAGCAGATACATTTAACTTTCAGTACCGCGATCCAGGAAGCGGACTCTATATTCATACTTCTAACTCCTATCTACTCGATGAAAATGATCGTTTAATCGAAGTCTTCGGTATGGGAGAACGCGGTTTTAACAGTAAAAAAGTGCTTGAGAAAATTAAAAATGCATTATAAAAACCTCTTCATCATTCGAAGAGGTTTTTCACACATATTATTCTATATAAACTATGCTACGAAACTTTAAACCTATCCATTCTACACTCTCTATTTATCCCGCATTAACGGGCAGTACAAGCCCGATTGGTGAGGGCTTGTAACCAGTGGGTGATGAAGAACCCCCCACTGATTAAAGTTTCACTTTATCTCTCTGTATGTTTCTTCGGCTCATATGTTGGAATAAGAAGCGCACTCGCAATCCAGCAAACAAGACCGAAACCACTTATATATTTCCCGTATTCATAATGGTTTAGATAAACCTTCCCTACAAGAATTAAGATAAATCCAAGTAAAACAACTACATATCCAACTTGTTTTTTCGACAATACCAATCAGCACTCCTTATTGAAAAATGTTAATAAAAAAACTTAAATCCTGAAAAGAAATGAAGCTATATTTCATAATTCCTTGTACAGCTAGAAGTAGTATAAGACCAAGTACACATATATAATTAATCCCATCTTCACTTCTTTTCTCAACTACAATACCGCCCCCAATGCATAGTAGCCCTAGAAGATGAAGTGCTAAATAAACAAAAAAGTATGCTTCATTCCAGCGAAAGCCTACATTCACTGTTGTAATCACAATTAAACTCACCATAATCACATAAAACAATTTATTTGATTGAATTGTTTCATTCATAGAATCATATCCATTCCTTTCTATATAAATCTTTTTTGATTTTCCAACATACAAATCGCCGCTATGAAAACAAAAGGTGACCTGCATTTTTATTTTCACTTAGCATGAGGATGAAATAAGCTCTGACCACTTCTATACATAGACGGATTCTCTCTTCAGCCTAAAAAAGATAGGTATATCTTTTTTATTATTCAATAAATTCTACGTTCTCTAACCTATAACTCTCTCATTTTATTCATATATACTACCGGCACCTCTTTATTCATATAACGACGATTCACGAACAAAAAGACGAGTACTAAATTTAATCCAATGATAAAAATAATAAGTCCTGTAAAAAATGGAGTTTGATTAGAAAAATCTGCAAAGCTTATCATTTCTTCCTTACTGAACATAAAAGATGTGATAAGTACGATTGCATTATTTAACATATGAATACTAATCGGCATCAGTAAGCTTTTCGTCCGAATGTATACAATTGATAGTACGATACTAAACATGACAGCACTGAGGAAATCAATATGAAAACATCCGAAAAGAATCGCTACAATAACCATTGCTTTACCGGTTCCCCATTTCGCTGTAAAACGCTGAAATAGAAATCCCCTAAATACAAATTCACATACAATAGGAGCTACTAGTACGATTATTATAAATTGATATATGTATCCGCCCGCACTCCCTATAATCGGTTCATGTAATATATTTATAATAAAATCCGGTGTAATCCATACAAAGCTATGCATATACAATACAAGATATCCATAACTAAAAAGGCATAGCATTCCCGTAATCATTAAAACTTGTAAAAGATTAAATGCTTCTCTTCTATTCACAAATAAAGTAAATGGAATACGATGGCGCTTACATTGATACCATAACCAAAGTGATGGAAATATGTAGAGTACAAGTGTGCTTGCAAAAGAAGAAATTGATATATGAAATGTATTCTCTAACAATTGTTTACTAATACGTTCAATCAAAACAAGTAGTGTAAATACAATCAAAAAATATCTGGCTCGCATCGAACAAAACGGATTCACACTCATCTCCTCCCCTATGTTACATTTATCATATCATTCGAATCTTATTTTTAAGCAAAGAAAACCTTAAATTTCCCTTAAAAATCCCATAACTTACAATAAAATGTTATGATATTCGATGAAAATAGGGGGCGATTCAGATTGTATAATGCAAATGTTTTACTTGTTGATGATGAAACGGCAATTTTACAACTATTAACTACTATTCTACAAAAAGAAGGATTTTCTCATATTACAACTGCTACATCTGCAGAAGAAGCTTTACAATTCGTAGAACAAAATCGTTATGATTTAATGATTTTAGATGTCATGCTTCCCGGGCAATCTGGTTTTGACATTTGTCCAATTATTCGTCAAAAAACAGATTGTCCAATTTTCTTCCTAACAGCAAAATCATCTGATTTAGATAAAGTATCTGGCTTCTTATACGGGGCAGACGACTATATTACAAAACCATTCAATCCACTGGAAGTCGTCGCTCGTATGAAAGCTCAACTTCGAAGACATATGAAACAAACTACACAACCTATGAAAGAGACACACTTTATTTCATTTGGGAGATTTCAGGTCGATAAACATGCAGCTGAATTACAAGTAGATGGGAAAATTGTGGAATGTTCAGCTCAGCTCTTTCAACTACTACTCTTTTTCTGTGAACATCCTAATTACGTGTTCTCAAAAGAAGAAATATACGAAAAAGTATGGGGGGCTCCTGCCTATAATGGAGATGACAACACAGTTATGGTTCATATTCGAAAACTACGTGAAAAAATTGAGCTTGACCCAAGTAACCCGGAGTACATAAAAACTGTTCGCGGACTTGGTTATAAATTCATCGCAAAGTAGGTACCAACTATGAATTTAAGTAGAAGGATTATTATACAATTTATTATACAACATATTTTCGTCTTGTTTACTTTACTCATTGCAGTCATCGTCGCTTTCGTCTACCTGGGGCATCTTTTTAGTACGACCCTTTATGAACCAAATGTTCCAGAGTTTGATAACTTTACTATGTCTCAGCATGTTTCTTCAGAAAACGGACGTATTACATTAAGTTCTGAGGTAAAAGAAATGATTGAGGAGAAAAATGATTGGCTTCAAATTGTCGATAAAAATGGAAAGGTACTCTATGACTTCAATACTCCTGAAGATGTTCCTGGTTCTTATACAAAAACAACATTAGTTGCTTATTTGCAGCATCATATACAAAGTCCTTACAAATTTACGTATTGGGACATTGAAGTTAAAGAGAAGACAGCAATTGTGATTTATGGTGGAAAGCTAAAGAGTAATACTTTACTGCAAGAGTTAAAACAAGAACACGGTTCACCATTATCAGCTGAATTTTCTTTAACAGAAAAAGAAAAGAAACAGCTTACCGCAGAAGGTGCTACGCTGCAAATATTTAACGCACAAGGAGAAGAGATTTTTGCTTATCCTAAAACAAAAAGAAACTCCTTTTCAGCCATTCAAGCTGTACTTTCTGCAAAAGAGCCTTGGAATCACAAAGAAAATATCTCGAGTTTATATAATCCAGAGGACCAAACCTTATTTACCATAACAGTAAAAAATGATCATTACTATCCATCTGATATGAATGAAGATTTATTAACAAAAAAAATATTCATAGGATTTGGAGTTATTATTCTAATCGCTTTTGTCTACTTAGTTATTCTTTCTATTTGGTACGGAAGAAAATTTGGTAAACCATTATTACACACAATGCGTTGGCTCAAAAATATAGCTAGTGGAAAATATGAAGAACCGGTAAGTAAAAAAGGAAGAGCAGTTCGCTTCCGGCGCTCAGGTAAAGAAAAATGGTCATTCAGACTGTTTAAAGATGTAACAAATGCTCTAGAGCACCTTTCTATTACACTCAAAAAAAATGAGTCCATACGACAAGTTATTCAACAAACACGTGAGGAATGGATTACTGGCCTCACTCATGATTTAAAAACACCACTCAGTTCCATTTATGGGTACTCTCTATTACTAGAATCGAAACAATATAACTGGGATGATAACGACATTCAACAATTCGGTCGTGTTATACGAGAAAAATCTCAATATATGACAACATTAATTGATGATCTAAGCTTAACTTACCAATTAAAAAACAACGCAATTCCCTCTCAGCACGTTAAAGTTGAGATTAATCAATTTGTCCAAAAAGTCTTGTTACAATTTATTAATAACCCGACACTTCAAAATCAAAACATAGAATTTGTTCCTAGTTCCAATGCAATTCATTACTCTATTGAAGAAAAATGGTTCCAACGTATCATTGAGAATTTATTAGCAAATGCAGTAAAGCATAATAATGAAACAACAAATGTTATTGTAAAACTTGGACAGAATAAACAATCTTTTACACTTTCTATTTCTGATAATGGAAAAGGAATGGATGAGCAAACGAAAGAGCTTTTATTTGAACGATATTACCGCGGTACAAATACTGAAGAAAACAACGCAGGAACAGGCCTTGGCTTAGCGATTACAAAACAACTTGTTCTTGCACATAACGGTACGATTTCCATTGAAAGTGAAATTGAAAAAGGAACAACCATTACGATGGTGTTCCCATTCTCACCTAATAGCAAAAAAGAGTCCTAATATAAAGTGAAACTCTAATCAGCGGGATAAACTCCCCCCGCTGATTCAAGTTTCACTTTAGTTATCATTTGCTCCAATTCTAATAGTTGAAATGTATATGGTTGTACATCATATCCGATGTTGTAAGTAAAAGACAGGTAACAATTTTGATATTAGGAAAGTACTACTATAATTAACAGGAAATCCGCATATAGTAGTCCATCAATAATACGTGGTACTACATTTCATGAAACTTTGTACTATGAAACCATCTACTTTTTAACTTTTGTTTTGAATTAACCCTTATTTTCCCTATAATATATGGACCTATTTTTGTCTTATTTAAGAGATATACCGCAGGAATTGGACATAGTATACCAACCAACATATCAATACTTATTGTGCCAAAAAGAGTATTAAACTGAGGGATTTTTGCTACTATCATATTAGATATAGTCCACTGAAAAAACGGATGTAGCAAATAAATTCCAAATGAGTATTGACTGATTAGTAGTAAAAATTTAGGTACATGTTTTATTTTTGATGCAATATGGAAAAGCACCAGTATTGTAGATATTGTAAATAAAAGAACATCCACTCTTTTAGAACTAGTAACAGTTAAAATATTGAAATGTTGAAAAAGAATAACGATGATTCCTGTTAATATCCATGAAGAGATGATCCATTTACGGTTTTTATTTAACCATGTTTTAAAGTATTCATAATGACCACCTGCATAATATCCAATAAAGAAGTAAATGATCCAGCCTGGAAATGGAAGCCAAGAGTAGTAATACCAAATATCATTAGCATATGGAATATCAAACGGTTGAATAAAATTAAAAAAACCTAAGTAGATTAAATTAATCAGTAACGAGAAAATAAGAACAAATTTAGGAGAAAAAAACTTCTCAATTTTATTAAAAATAATGTGCAAAAAGTAGAACTGAAATATAATTAAAACAAAATAGCCATGGAACTCTCCTAATACAATATTTCTTATAGATTGTACTAGGATTGCATGGAATCCATTCGTATAATTTGATTTAGCTGCATAAAAAATACCCATACATATAAAAGGCAATAAAATAAATTTTACTCTTTTTAAAATGAATTGATTAGGTACTTTATCCCTATAATTATAAGCTATTACAAATTCGGATATAAAAACAAACATAGGTGTACCGTACATAAGTAGTATTTGAAGATACGATACCAATACATCTATTGTATTTTCAGATGCAAAATTTGCAGAACTTCGTGATATGGCATGTATGAGAACTACACTTAAACATGCTAAACTTCTTAATATAGTAATTTCTGAAACTTTGTTTTTCATACATTCCACCTTCAACATAAATTACATATCCATAATTCCAAATAAACTTTCGACATAGCAAATTTATTTGGAAAAGCAACTTATTTTTCAAAATCCACAGCCGCATCTATCTCAATTCCTGTTTTTCTTTTAATGATAAGAAAGTAGTTTGTTCAGTGAATAATGATAGTGAGATGCCAGTCTTATTACACCATCATTAAATTTTTACGTATTTTGAAATATTTCCACATATAACTGTTCTTTCATTTGCTTTACTTTATTTCTTTATTTTTCCTCTTAAGAGTAATATAGAAAAGAAAAATAGGTACTTAAACGTGGTAAAAAATAAAGTGAAACTTTAATCAGTGGAGGTTTTCTTCATCCCCCACTGATTATTAGCCCGACCAATCGGGCTTTTACGGGATAAAATAGGATTTGTAGAATAGATATGCAAATCACATGATACTGGCTATTTCTTAAAAAAAGCTTAAAACCGATTAAAACGATAATGGATAATCCAAATTTTAATCCAATCAAAATTATCAAAGTACATTTCCAATTTTTCTAGCTAATTGTTTCAAAGCATATGGTAACATATATTGTTGTAATTCTTGAGAAACCAATTCTAGTTTATTAGAAATCGATAAATTCGTTCAAAAAACGCCATACTTCCTGCATACTTTCTGCATACTTATATAAAAAAATGGCGTTTTTCTAATTATTTAGATACAAATTCACCTCAGCTTAATAGCGATGAAATGATATTCTATTAGTATGTAAGCCTTTCAAACCTTTTGAAGGATTTCTTCATTCACATAGTCTTTGCTAACAGAAATATATAATTCGCTTAAGAAAACATAATTCTTTTTACGATTCAGTAGGCTTCTTCATAAATAAGGCCGTCCACAGTTCAGAGACACCAAATACTTTATTCGATTGTTTTATTTCTTTCATTCTACGTATTTCTACTTAAAAAAACCTCTAAAGATATCTCTAAGCTTTTCATCTGTAAAACCTAATCCACTTTTAAGAATTTGTAGTTTGTACACTTCCCAATCCGTTTCATACGAATACTTCATGAACAGCCCCTACTTCCATACCGTCGTCACTTTTCATAATCGTTGGACGCAGCGCCCGAAGCTGAGCTATCGTTTAAACAACTTCTTTAATATGATTAATCTTAGCCTTAATACGAAAAAAAAGTTTCCTAGAATCTAGGAAACTTTTTCTCTTCTTATTGTTGTTTCTTCTGCACCGGCAACCAAATCTCAACTTGCGCAAACTCGCTCTTATCCTCATGACAACGTTCATCGTATAATTCAAACTCTGTAACTCCAGCATGTTCATACCCTGAGTGCGGGAACCATTCTGTGAAAACTGCATTCCACGTTTGTTGAATGGAAGATACCATATCTTTATGCGGTACTTTAGGCGTCGTAAATACAGCGTAAGTTGCTTCTGGGAACGTGCGCTGCGCTAGTTCAGTCGGTACCCCGTCAAAACTTGTTACTTCCATTCCAATAATATACGTAAAATCCCCTGTTTCTAAATTAAAATCCGTGCACATTCCAAGCTCTACATATTGATCTGTATGTTTACGGTTTGTAATGTTACTCGCAAGATTGTTTTGTAAATAACGGTCCCAAAATGCCGGAATATCTTTAAGGTTTTTCCCTTCTTTACTAGATGTCTTCATCTCATATCCAGCCACATGAAACGCTGGTTTTTTTTCAATACGAAATTCCATTTGTATTCCCCCTAAATATGGATTGAACTTCCGCTGCTTCACATTTGCTTTATAATACATCGGTGTCTTAATTCCTTGCCTTCGGTAGCTACTTGGCGTCATCTGAAACAACTTTTTAAAGGCTCGAATGAACGTTTCATGAGATTGAAAGCCATGTTCTAATGCGATATCAAGAATTTTTTCTTCCGTATGAGAAAGCCGATAAGCTGCCCGGGCTAGCCTCCTCTTACGAACATACTCCATGACAGTATCGCCTACTAGTGCTTGGAATACGCGATGAAAATGATACTCCGAGAACCCTGCAATACGAGCCAAATTACTTAATGTTTGCTTCTCCATTACATCTTCTTCAATATAATTAATTGCTTTTTGAATTTGTGTTTCATAGCTTTCCATCTCTGTTCACCCGCCTTATGTATTATCATAAAAGAGAAGACAATTCTTTTCTTGACGTTTTTTGCTTTTATTTTACAGAAATTTGTAACTTTTTCATATTACATTCGTTGTTATAAGTGAAGGGGGGAAGATCAGTGAAAAAACATGGTGTGAAAGTGTACGGTATTGTCATTATTGGCCCATCGAAAGAATTAGTAAAGTTACAAAATTCTCCTCATGTTTGCGACGCTACTCTTGGAGATATTGAGTTTTGGAATTGGTTTAAGCATCCAAGTGGTTCTCGTCACTAAAGTGAAAACAACCATTCGAAGTTGAATGGTTGTTTTATTATTACATCACTCAAAAGTAACATCGATCTGAATAACTTCCGAACGGCTCCCAAGTCTAAGCGGCGGACCCCAAAATCCGAATCCAGAAGAAACAATCGCATGAAATGTTTCCTTTTGTAAGTATCCCCAGTCCAGTTCATACATTCTTCTAGTAATAAGATGATTCGGTGCCATTTGTCCTCTATGCGTATGGCCTGATAATAATAAATCAACGCCAGATTCCGCTGCCTGTTTTAATTCAAACGGCTGATGATCCATCGCTATAACGGGAAGCGATTTATCTACGGTGCTCATTAACTCTTCGAAACTTTGACGATCTCGCTCCGTTTTATCTCTTCTTCCAACGAGATAAAAACTATCTTCAATTTTGCTTACTTCATCTAACATGATATGAATATCGATTTTCTTCATTTCTTGCAAAAATTCTGGAATGGCTCTTCCGTAATATTCATGATTTCCGAGTACTCCATACACACCAAGAGGCGCCTGCATTTGTTTCATAACTTGTCCCATGTTCTTTTTTATAAATTCTCCTGGATGATCGTCAATGATATCACCAGGTAGTAAAATAATGTCCGGCTCCATTTCATTTACACGGTGGACTAATCTTTTCAAATGAGAAACACCTGATAACTTGCCGAAATGCATATCGGAAGCCATCGCAATGCGAAGTGCTTTCCGCCCTTTCGCTTCTTTTGGTATGTGAATTTCATACTTTCGAACAACTGGACTATATGCATTAAATGTTCCATAACCAAATATGAAAAGAAACATAATAAGGGTAACAATTCCTGTCCAAATAATAGCTGTATCTCTCGGCACCGCTACCAGTTGTAAGATAAATACTGCTATATCAGCTAGCGGCAGCAAAATAAGTGCATATTGCATTACCGCAAACCAATAGGAACCAATTGTCCTTAAGAACGGAAGGAATTTGAAAACCTGGACGATTACATACGCATATGAGAATAATGCAACTAACAAAGCATAATATCCCCAAGATTGCCAACCAAAACTTGTTTGAAGCCAAACCCATCCATTCCATCCGATGTAGAACATCAGTAATGTATATAGAATCAAAATAGTAACTATATTAAAATATCGACGAATTTTCACAGCGTGCCTCCTTTTCTCTTTCTTTTATTATAACTCGATAGCTATTCAAACTATAAATATTACGTATCATGAACGACTAACAATTCCCTATCATTTCATAAAATGAAGCTTTAATTAGTGGGGATTTTCTTCCTCTCTCCCTAACCTCTTTGCTTTTGCTGAATGTTGTAGTACTGACGACCCAAAAAAGTTTGCTCATTTTAAGATACGTTTTGTTGAGCAGGGAGCCTGTTTTTCCTTTTATCATTTTAACCGAGAAGCCCCCCTCCTCTAAACGAAGTGAAAGTGGGGGTAGTTCAATACCTTCTGCTATATTAAAAAAGAAACTAAAGGAAGTGCTACTTGATGAAACAGGCTCTAGTAATCATTGACATGCAAGAAATTTTCTTTAATTATCCCCAAAACTATTTATTTCATAATGAGCAATTAGTTACAAATATAAACGGACTAATTAAGCAAACTCATGAAAAAAATATACAAGTTATCTTTATTCAACATACGAGTCAAAACGAACAAGACGAACTTTTTGAAGGAAAAGATGACTGGAAACTTCATAAAAATTTATTCGTATCCCCTACCGATAAAATTATCCAAAAATCAAAATGGGATTCATTCTATCAAACTGAACTCTTAGATTACTTAAAGACCAATGAAATAGAACAACTTATTTTTGCAGGAGCACAGACGGAATTTTGTCTCGACACAACGATTAGAGCTGCCTTTAGTTTAGGGTATCAAAAAAATCTACTTTTCAAAGAAACACATAGTACAATAGATGGTGCTATTTTAGATGCAAGTGATATTATTAATCATCATCAATCGATTTGGAATAACAGATTCCTAACTGTCATTGATGGTAAAATTATAAATATAAAATTCTATTATAAAAATAAAACGAACCATCCTTATTTACGGACGGTTCGTTTTATTTTCCCTAACAGTTATCCATGTTTTATGCTTGCACTGCCTTTTCCCTTAACGCTCTTCTAAGTAGTTTACCAGTCGTATTCTTCGGCAACTCCTCCAAAAACTCGATACTCTTTGGCACCTTATATTTTGCAAGATGTAAAGAACAGTAATGCGTTAACTCTTCTTCTGTTACCACACCATTCTTCAGAACAACATAGGCGCGCACTGCTTCTCCTAAATTTTCATCTGGAACACCGATCGCAACCACTTCCGCAACCTCCTCATGTTGGTATAATACTTCTTCTACTTCACGAGGATATACGTTATAACCACCTACAAGGACAATATCTTTTTTACGATCAACAATATAAAAGTAACCTTCATCATCCATTCTTGCTAAGTCCCCTGTATACAGCCATCCATCACGAAGCACTGCCGCTGTGTCTTCTGGTGCATTATAATATCCTTTCATCACGTTTGGACCACGAACAATTAATTCACCTACTTCGCCTACAGAAACTTCTTCCCCAAGCTCATTCACAATTTTATTTTCCACATGCCAAATATTTGTTCCAATCGAACCTGGTTTACGCGGACGATCTAATGGATTAAAGCAAGTAACTGGTGAAGCCTCTGATAATCCATATCCCTCTGAAACAATAACATTAAAGCGATTTTCAAAGTTTTTCAGGAGAGCAACAGGCATAGAAGCTCCGCCAGAAATACATAGACGAAGTGTCTGAACATCGTCTGCGCTTGCTTCCTCATATAAATATAAATAATTGTACATTGTCGGTACACCGGCAAATATTGTCGGTTCATACGTACGACAAATACGAAATACTTCTTTCGGACTAAACTTTGGTAGCATTAAAATCGTTGCACCGTTAACAATTGGGGCATTGACTGCAACGGTTAAACAAAACACATGGAACATTGGAAGCGCAGCAACAACGCGATCATTCGCAGTATATTGTAAATACGATGCTACATCGCTAGCATTACTATATAAATTTTCATGTGTAAGCATAGCGCCTTTTGGCTTTCCAGTTGTTCCTGACGTATACAAAATAACAGCTACGTCTTCTTCATTTAGCTCAGGACCTTCATAAGATAGGTCACCGGTTCCTATAAGACTAGTAAACGTTTTCATTTTTTCGGTTTCTGTATGATTGAAATCTGCTGAGGTTTCACATATGATGATATGTTCAAGAGAAGGAAGTCTTGTTGTAAGAGATTGTATAACAGGTAGAAGAACGTCGAGTGTGATGATTGTTTTTACATCTCCATTTTGTAAAATATAATGCATTTCGTCTGCTGTATAAATTGGATTAATTGGAACGACAGTTGCTCCAGCTTTCATTGTTCCATATAAACCAATTAAAAAATGTGGTGAATTACCAACAACTAATGCAACATTGTCCCCTTTTCCAATGCCCATTTTTGCTAAATTACTAGAAAACTGTGTGACCATTTTATTTAATTGGTCATATGAGACCGACTGATCCATAAATATATACGCCGGTTTCTCTCCTTTCTGTTTTGCTGTTTCAGCTAAAGATTGAACGAGATTCACACAAACCCCACCTTTATAAAATTTAGAAAATTTAAAAATTCTAAATACATTATATTAAAAGAAAATTAAACTAGCAAGTAACATTTAATTAACTGCATATAAATGAGCATTCATTCATTTTTTAATTAGAGACTCTATTTCTTGTTTTTATGCGCTTTTTTGCAACAAAATAAAAAACAGTCATACGGACAATATGACTGTTTTTACGAGTTAAAAGAATAACGCTAAGAAATCTTCTTTTGTTATATTACCAAAGTAGCGTTTTACATCTACATCTTCTAAAGCCGCGGCAAAACCTTCTTTATCAAACTGTACTCCTGTTAAACACTCTTCAATATCATGAACATCTTCCACGCCGAAGAAATCACCGTATACTTTACATTCAGTTACTGTTCCTTTTGTTACCTCTAGGCGAACATCAACTTGTCCAACTGGGAAACGGTGTGAATGTTGTAAGTTGAACTTAGGAGACTTTCCGTAGTTCCAATCCCAATTACGGTAGCGCTCTTCAGAAATTTTATAGATTTCTTTCCAATCTTCTTCTGTTAATTCATACGTTGGAATTTCTGTTTCTCCTTCAAAAATCGTCGCTAGAAGAAGCTGTTTAAATTCTTCCGTTGTCACTTTTTCATTTAAAAATTCCGTAATGTTCGCTACGCGGCTACGAATTGATTTAATCCCTTTTGATTGAATCTTGTCCATTTTTACTTTGAGTGCAGATACAACGTGATCGATTTCAGAATCAAATAGTAATGTACCGTGACTAAACATACGACCTTTCGTTGAAAACTGCGCATTACCTGAAATTTTTCTACCTTCAGCTAAAATGTCATTACGACCGCTAAGCTCTGCATTTACACCTAATTTTCCAAGCGCTTTCGTAACAGGCTCTGTGAACTTTTTAAAGTTATGAAAACTATCCCCATCATCTTTCGTAATAAAGCTGAAGTTTAAGTTCCCTAAATCATGATATACAGCGCCTCCGCCAGACAAGCGCCTTACGACATGAATACCTTTTTCTTTTACATAATCAGTATTAATTTCTTCTACTGTGTTTTGGTTTTTTCCAATGATAATAGAAGGTTCGTTAATGTAGAACAAAAGGTATGTTTCGTTAATATCTAAATTTTTCACGCAGTATTCTTCAATCGCTAAGTTAATTGTTGGATCTGTAATTCCTTTATTATCAATAAATAACATCATATCTCACCTCATGAATTCCAAACATAACCGCTATGCGCAAGCGTAATGCGGCCGTCAAAAATTTGTTTTGCTTCTTCTACTAAATCAGATATGTTTCCTGTGTGCGGCAGATGCGTTAACAGTAATTCCTTTACATTTGCATTCTTTGCAATATCCGCTACTTCTGTACTATTCATATGCCCTGCTTTTGCAGCTTCCTGATGTGCATACATATTACACTCACAAATAAATAAATCTGCATCTTTTGTAAATGGAATAAATTCAGGAATGTAGCTAGAATCAGCACTATATACGATAACTTTATCTCCCACCGTAATACGCATCGCATAGCATATAACAGGATGCACCGTCTTTAAAAATGAAATAGAGAACGGCCCAATCTGTAATGTTTCTTCCGGATTGTACACAATCCCTTTCGTGTGTGGTGCATGTGTTAAGGAAGAGAATCCTTGCACATCAAATCCATGTCCATAAATCGGTAGTTCTGGTAATTGCCCTTTTGCCATGCTTGTAATTAATCTTGCATATTGCAATACCCCAATATCCGCAACATGATCGTGATGATAATGTGACAACAGAACCGCATCTATATCAGATGGTGTTATATATTTTTGAATCTGTGCTAGTACACCACTACCACAGTCAACAAGTAAACGAAAACCATCGTGTTCAAACAAATACCCCGACGTTGCTTCTCCCACTTCTGGAAAGCCGCCCCAAAAGCCAACAACAGTCATTTTCATATGTATCCATCCTTTCTAAACCACTAGAAATGCAGTATTCTTCCTCTAATGAGAAAGATTTTTACTTACACTCTACATTGTTAACTATAATCCATTTCCTAAACTTTTTCATTATTTTTCACTTTGTTATAAAACAGATGTTGACATTTAGTTTTTGTACTAATACAATGATACTAAGAAATGGAAATGGAGGGATTTACATGATCGATCAACCGATGGAATTTTTCAGAAATTTACCAACAAAAACTTGTGCGCATTGTGGGAAGGAAATTGATGAGCAACACGAAGCATATCATAATAAATGTGACGATTGCGTTCACGAAGAATAATAGTTTGTAAACATAAGAAAAACCTAGCAGACATTGTCTACTAGGCTAGTAACATCGTATTTTTCATCGTTGAACCTTTCACCAAGAGCTCCAGTTCAAACTCATACAATTCTTTTTTGCGATAATTTTTCGTATGGATTTTATCCATCATTAAATCAACAACTTTATGAGCCATTTCATCAATTGGCTGTTCAATCGTTGTAATACCCGGTTCTGTAATCTGTGATAAAATTTGATTATCAAAGCCAACTACAGCTAAATCATCAGGAATGCTCCAGCCATGGCGTTTCGCTTCTGCGATAATTCCAGCTGCGACTTCATCTCCTCCTGCCAAAATAGCGGTAGGATTTTTTTTGTCCTTTAATACTTCATGGAATATTCTTTTTCCATCTTCCCAAGAGAAAGCGTTTTCAAGAAAATCAATCGCTTCTACTTCTTTGCTCTTTTCAGTGATTGCACGTAAAAAGCCCATTTTTCGCTGTTGGCTCACTACTTTTGTTTCATTTCCACGGCAAAAAATAAGGTTGCGATAATCTTGTTCTAGCACATGTTTCGCAGCTATGTATGCCCCTTGTGCATGATCAAATTTAACCGTTGGAATATTTGCTTCTTCAATGTATTCATTACATAACACGATTGGACCGTGTTGTAAATATGGCTCCACGTTCTCCCATGGATTCTCAAGTGAACATAAGATAATACCATCAACTTGTTTTGTTGATAACAGTTGTAAGTATTCCATCTCTTTTTCTGGTAAATATCTTGTTTGACAAATAATCAGTTTATATTTATGTTCAGAAGCAGCAATTTCAATTGCTTCAATAAATCTACTGAAAAAAGGATTTGTAATTCTTGGAACAAGAACTGCAATTGTTTCTGTTTTCTGTTTACGAAGTCTTCTTGCTGCAGAATTAGGAACGAATCCTAAATGCTTCATCGCCAATTGAACTCTCTTTTTCTTCTCATCTGATACATACGGATGGTTGTTAATCACCCGAGAAACCGTTGTTCTTGATAACCCCGCTAATTTCGCCACGTCCTCGATCGTTGACACGAAATTCTCCCCCTTTGTATGAAAACGTTTTCTTAAGTAGATTATATAGTATATTATTGGAAACCGCAATACAGGCTCGCATGATTTTACTATATTAATATTATACATAGGGAAAAGTCTGTTATTTGCAGGAAGATTTGACTCATATTTAGAACTTCACAATAAGGATATTTATTACATATGAAGGATGATATTTCATGAATCGAACAGATCGTTTACTTTCTATTCTCATTGAATTACAGAGAAAGCAAATCGTCACAGCTCAAAGTTTAGCGGGAAAATTTGAGACGTGTAAAAGAACAATATACAGAGATATGCAAGCACTCAGTGAATCAGGTGTCCCAATCTTTTCAATGCCTGGACAAGGTTATTCTTTAATGGATGGTTATTTCTTGCCGCCCATTCAATTCAAACCAGAAGAGGCAGTAACTCTTCTATTAGGAAGTGATTATGTCGAACAAAATCTCGACTCAGCTTTTTCTACACATGCAAAATCTGCTAAAGAAAAATTAGAAGCAATCCTCCCTTCTGAACAGCAAAAGAAGGTCAAGGAGTTAAGAGGAACTTTTCGTTTCCTCTCCGGTACTTTCTCTCATCAAACATTTGCTCAAGAACAACTAGAGAAACAACTTCTTCTATTACAAGAATCTATTCAGGAACAACAATGTGTTTCTTTTTCTTATCGTAAACCGAATCAAAGTGAACAAAATAAACGTACGGTAAATCCTTATGGTTTAGTCAATATTTCAGGGATTTGGTACATTGTTGCCCATTGTCTACTTCGGCAACAAATACGTCATTTCCGTTTGGATCGCATGGACAACTTACAGCAAGAGCAAACGTTCTTTACTAAACCGGAGAACTTTTATTTACCAGACTATCAACCTAAAAATAATCGAACCATTATCATTCATTTATTATTTCCATCCCATATTGCACACAAAATTATTGAGTCTCGCTACTTTTTTATAGATTCCTATGAACAAAAAGATGATGGCTTTCATGTGCTTCTAACATCAAGAAGTATAGATGAAGTATTTCCATGGGTATTGAGCTGGGGAAGCCAAGTAAAAGTACTAGAACCGACTATTCTTTCTGAGAAACTTCGAGAAGAAGCAAAGAAAATGCTACAAATGTAATTTTTTCTTTCACTGCTGACATAATGGTGTCAACATCACTCGTTTATAGTGATCCTTAAGAACTACATTTTATAAAAGAAAAGGAGCTAACCCTATGAATCCAAATGTCATTTTAGAGAAATTTGAAAGTGTAGCAATGTATTACATAAAAGAATTAGAGAAATACTCCCTTGAACAATTAAGAAGAAAACCTTCCGAAGACGAATGGTCTCTTGGACAAATGTATAATCACTTACTTACAGCTTCAAATATGCAACTAGATGCCATTGCAAAGTGTACAACTGATTCTGCAACTATAGATGGGAAGAAAACAGAAATGGGTGAAAAAGTATATAAAGAGGGTGCTTTTCCTCCAGTACAAATAAAAATACCTGATTGCCCAGGATACACACCTGAAAACCCTACAGATAAAGAGGAAATTAAACAAACATTGTTACAGATCATTGAGAAAATGAAAGGGATTGAGCCACAACTCCCTTCAATTCTAGCCAATTATAAAGTGGCACATCCAGGACTTGGGTACTTAAATGCTGTAGAGTGGTTTCAATTGATTTATATGCATTTCTCTCACCACCTTCATCAGAAGGAAAGGCTGGAGCAGCATATTATTCTAAAATAAGTGATACTTTATTACTAGAGATATAGTTGCTTATTAATTTAAAAGAACTCCTGGTGAATAAGAAAAAGGATTCCCTATATTTTAGGAATCCTCTTTTTGATCTGGAACAGAAGTAAACTAGTACACTTACTTAAAGATTATTTTCAAATTAATTTAACCTGATTTATCCCGCATTAACAGACAGTACCAATCCTTTTAGGCTAAGTCCTCAGTTACTAACATAGAACGGTTTTGAAGGCCTTTGGAACGCAGACTATACCCGACTACTTTTTTCTTGTATTGTTTGATTACATCAACGTGATCGTCGTAACTGTACACAGAAAAACGAACATCGGTTTTTCCTTTTTTCGTATTAATAACTACTGGAGTCCCACTGCTCTGTGGCGGAAAATAATATTTCTCTAAAAATATCGCTTCATTAAATTGATCAATAATTTGAATTTTATCTTTACCTTCTAATTGCTTTCCGTCGATGGTTACAGTGACAGCCGCATCACTAAGTTTTGGATGCAATTCAAATTTGCTGGAAAGCGACTTCACAACAGAGCTTGGAAGGCACGTCACTATTATTTTAAGACCACCGAGAATAATTAACATAACTATAAAATATGTCGTCATATTGTATCATCTCCATTACGTTCTAAATTAATATGATTACATTATTAATATTACCATAGTGTAAATGGTTATTTTTTGTACATTATGTGAAACTTGGTAACACAAAGAAACATACTAGGATTAGTATGTTTTTCATTTATGTATACTACTGCTCTCATGAACGTAACGGATAAATAACCTCGATATTCTTTTCATCTTTTAACGCAGCATAATACCAATAATTATGGTCTGCACCATGAATGCAAAGAATTCTCTTTCCCTCATTTTCCTCTATTACATTCTTCACCCTAGCCACCATAATATAGTGCCTTGCATTCCAAACAATATTTTGCAATTCTGGATTCACACTTTGTAACCACTCATATTTTTCTTGTGTAATTTTATCATACTCAACTGAGTTAAAAGGAATAGCTCCCTTATTAAAAAGGGACAATTGTTTCTGAAGCCAATGCGATAATTCTTCTTCTGACCGAAGTCTTTCATCACTAGGAAATTTATCAAAACTCCCTTTAAACACGTCAAATTCAAACCAGTTTACCGGAACAAAGGTGATATTATTTCTCTCACACAATGGAAATATAAGATTGGGATACTCATTTTATGTTTCTTCATAGATTCCCTTTGGATTTCCGTCTCTCAAATATAGATTCCAGCTATCTGGATGAACCTCGCCACAAATTACAGCTGGCTTAAATTCAAGAATTAGTTCCTTAACTAAGGATAGAGGAAACTTATATTTCTTTTGCCATTCTTCATCATGAACCATACCTAAAATACCTACAATCGTCAAATCCCATCTCTCCTTTACTCATTTATAACTCCTCCCACTTCTTCCATTCTTGCTCTTTATTTACACGATACACACTTTCATTCCGGTCCATAAATCCATGAATGATGAATTCTCTTCTAATCGTACAACAATCTTCATGATACTGTTTAATAAATGTATTTACTTCTTTTTCTGTATATTGTTGTTCAGGATTCAATTTACTTATGAGGTACTCAAATATCACTAACTTTTTCTTCTTTTGACTAGGCATTGCTTTTAACTTACCATTTGCATCAAAAAAATTTCTAATGACCGTATCTCTGAATTTTATTTGGCTGTCGTTCATCACGATTCCCCCTTCCCTTTTGGAAAACATGCTTTATTGAGTAAATTATATAGTATATTATTGGAAACTGTAATACTACAGAATACAATTAATTCACTTTCTCTTTCTTTATCTTTCATGCCAAAAAGAGCCGTAACAATACATACGACTCTTTTTTATACTTTATAAAGTGAAGCTTGAATCAACTGATCAATTTCTTCTTTCGTTGGAATAGAAGACATCGCTCCTTTTCCTGTCGTAGTAAGGGCCCCACTAGCATTTGCGAATGCTAGTATCTCCTGCCAATGCATATGAAGTACCTCTTCTACATTGTGCTGTTTTACTTCTTTCTCTAATAATTTATACAAACACCCACCAATAAATGCATCCCCTGCACCTGTTGTATCCTGTACTACTACATGATATCCAGTCAACTCATACTGTTTATTCTTCATATATAATTCCGCACCTTGGGATCCTTTTGTATAAATTACAGCTTTTACATCCCCTATAAATAAAGATGCAATCGCTTCTTTCTTATTACAAATACCTGTAATAAATGTTAATTCTTCATCTGAAATTTTTACGATATGTGCACTTGGGATAAATTCTAAAATCGTCTTTCTACAATCGTCTGCATGTTTCCAAAGCGGTAGCCGCACATTGGGATCAAAACTAATAATCGCTCCTTTTGTTTTAGCAGAGCGAATCGCTTTCACATGTGCATATTTCATCGGACTTTCTACTAAATCAACAGAACAAAAATGAAGAATATCACCTTCTTCAAACCATTCTTCATCTATTTCATTTTCACTAAACAATAGGTCTGCAGAAGGATTACGATAAAATGAAAAATCACGTTCACCATCTTCACGTAATGAGACGAAAGCAAGACCTGTATTCGCTTCGCTCGTTCTCATAACCTTTTCTGTATTTACACCTACTTGCTGCAATTGTTCTAAAAGGAAGTCGCCGAATGCATCAAAGCCCAATTGGGTAATTATAGATGCATTTCCTCCGTATTTTGCAACAGCAGCTGCTACATTTGCAGGCGCCCCCCCTGGAACTCTTTGAAACTCTCCCACATCTTTTAAAAACATTCCCTTTTGAACAGGAATGAAATCAATTAAAACTTCCCCAATCGCATATAACCGTTTCATACACTCCACCTCTTCTCTTATTCATAATCCCATCTTGTCGCTTGGAATATTACACTTCCTTTATTAGCAAAGAAACGAATTTCATTACTATCAGCTCTCGGGAAAATTCGGCTAGTAAATACTTCTTCCCCATCATTTATAAAGATTTCAACAGAAGATACATCTACAAATACATGAAATTTAATTGTTTGTGATTCTATTGAACACTTCCTCCGTGTCCCATAAGCCTCTCCTACTGCTTCGCCTGAATGTGCACGGTCTAATATAACCTTTCTTTGAACAGCATCATACTTAACGATCGTTCCCTCATTTTCACTTGCTCTCACTATAATTCCATATTCATCTGCATTGTTATTTTCAAATTCACAAATCAGTTCATATGATTCCCCTGTAAATCCTTCGTACATTTTCTGTTCGCTACATATTCTATCCTTTATTTTATACTCCCGTTTACGAAGTACTTGCAATTCTTTGATTGGACGCTGAATAAGTTTATCTCCACGAACAAGTAATTCCCTTGGTAGTGTCAAACAATGCGCCCAACCATTTTTATCAGTTGGATAATTTATTTCTGGTAACCCCATCCATCCAACTACAATACGTCTGCCTTCCGGGTCAACTGTTGTTTGCGGGGCATAAAAATCAAATCCTCTGTCTAATTCATGAAAGGAGCCGTGTGGCATAAACATTTGTTTTATATCTAACTTGTCTCCAAGAATATAACCAGATTGAAAAATATTTTCATAATGATCTCCTTTAGCGTTTAAACCTTGTGGAGAAAATAATAGGATGCCTCTATCCTCTACTTCAAAATAATCTGGGCATTCCCACATATAACCGAAGTCATTTAAATCAGTTTGCAGTTCCCCTTCGCACTGCCAATGTAACAAGTCAGGAGAAGAATACACTACAACACATCCTGTCCCATTTTTCCGCTGTGCTCCAATAACTGTATAAAACATCTCATCTTTTTTCCAGACCTTCGGATCCCGAAAATGATCTGTATATCCATCTGGCACTTTATCAATAACAGGCTGTTCTAACTTTGTAATTTCCCCTGCTTCATCCATAATAGCAATACATTGATATGGTTTTCTTACCCAGTTTTCATCACGAGTGTTACCCGTATAAAGTAAATACAACTTCCCTTCATGCTCAATTGCACTTCCCGAATAAGCGCCATGGCTATCGTAATCATTTGTCGGTTTAATCCCTATACCAACATTTTTCCAATGAACAAGATCTGTTGATTTCGTATGATACCAATACTTTAAACCGTGCACAGGTCCGAGCGGAAACCACTGATAAAATAGGTGGTATTCACCATTATAATAAGAAAACCCATTTGGATCATTCAGTAGACCTGTTTCAGGCTGTATATGAAATGTTTGTCTCCACAAACAATCGTTTACTCTTTCTTTTAAACTTTGCATATTTTCGTCGCTTACTTCCTCAATCCGGCGATAACGTTGTTCTTTTGTCCATATCATTTCCATCAAACTCCCTTAATGAACAAAGAAGAACCCTATCATTCTTCTCTGTTCATTACAATAAATTAAGCTGCATCTTTTTGAGAAGAGTCCATTCCCCCATTTTTTGCTCGTTTTGCTAAAAGAAGTGTTACACCAAAAGCCACTATAAAAGAAATCACCATTCCAATTACATACGGGATAATACTATCTGGTCTAATGGAAATAATACCAGGCAACCCAGCAGCTCCTAATGCAATAGCTTTTACCTTATAAAAGGTTACAAAAGCAGATGCAATTCCTGCACCAATAATCGCTCCTATAAACGGATATCTTAATTTTAAATTAACACCAAACATCGCTGGTTCTGTAATACCTAAGAGGGCAGAAATCCCTGCTGCTGAGGCAACTCCTTTCACTTTTTTATCGCGTGTAACTAAAAAGACTGCAAGAGTTGCTGCGCCTTGAGCAACGTTAGACATTGCCGCAATCACAAATATGAATGAACCACCCGTTTTTGCAACATCAGCAAGTAATTGTGTTTCCACTGCAATAAAACTATGGTGCATACCTGTAATAACAATTGGTGCATACAGTAATCCAAAAATACCGCCACCAATAAATCCAGCTGTATCATATAACCAAACGATTCCATCTGTTAACAAGTTACCTGCAGAACGTGTAATGGGTCCTACAATTGTAAATGTTAGTAAACCTGTAACAAAAATCGTTAATAAAGGCGTAAGAAGATTATCAAGTGCCGTTGGAATGACTCTTCTTAAATATGTTTCTATTTTCGCTAAAATAAATGATGCCACGAGGACTGGTAATACAGTGCCTTGATATCCTACTTTCTCAATACTAAAACCTAGTATATCCCAAGCGGGTACTTTGTCAGCCAATAAAGCTGCCCCATATCCATAACCGTTCAATAAATCTGGATGGACCATTAACATACCAAGAGCTGCCCCAAGATAAGGATTCCCGCCAAATCGTTGTGTTGCCGAGAAACCTATTAAAATTGGTAAGAATACGAATGCTGCGTTTGCGAATGTATTAATAAGAGCTGCTAAATCTGTAATTTGAGGATTGGCTTCTACTAATGATTTTCCTGCAATAAATAAGTCTTTTGCTGTTAATAAATTATTAATCCCCATTAATAATCCGCCCGCTACAATAGCCGGAATAATAGGAACAAAGATATCAGAAAGCATTTTTACAAATCGTTGAAGTGGATTCAACTTTTTCGTTCCAGCAGCTTTCACGTCTGTTGTAGACATCCCAGAAATCTCTGTCAATCTCGCAAACTCTTTATACACTTCGTTCACAGTTCCTGAACCGATAATAACTTGAAACTGTCCTCCTGTAGAGAAAGTCCCCTTAACCTCATCCATACGATCCAATTTCTTTTGATCCACTTTCCCCTCATCATGTAGAACTAAACGTAAACGGGTTGCACAGTGTGCTGCTGCCGATACATTCTCTTTACCACCAATTGCATCTAAAATTTCTTTTGCAATTTGATTGTAGTTCATAATGCTCCTCCTTTATTATACTTATTTTTGGAACCGGTTCCAAAAAAGAACCTAATTAAAAACCAGCTTTTGGAACCGGTTTCAATTAGATTATATGCTCGCGTTTATATATTGTCAACGCTTTCTCTTTCAATTATTTCATATTTTGATACCGAAATTTTTTCTATCATTTCTTCATTTACGAGTTTCACAATATTTCGAGCTGCAATTTGTCCAACCTCTTTATAATAAAATTTCACAGTTGTTAAAGCGGGATGAATCATCCCTGTTACTTGGTATCCACCAAAACCCGTAATAGACAAATCTTCAGGTACTCGCAACCCTTTCATATAGGCTGCTTTTAGTGCACCAAGCGCGATATTATCTGTTGCACACACTAAAACAGATGGACGAAATTCTTCAATAATTTCAGAGGCCTTTTCAATTGCATCTTCAATCTTAAAACTTGTTTCGTAATATTTCACTTCACATCCAGCAGCTTCGTCTACTGCTCGTTTAAAGCCTTGCTTTCGCTTTGTACCAACTGCAATATCGTGCTCTGTTACACCTAAATAACTAATTTTTTTATGCCCTCTTGCCAAGATATATCGCCCTATATCATAGGCTGCTCCATAATCATCATGAATAAAGCTATACACCTCCTGATGCTGCTGTCCAACAAGCATCACTGGTATATCAATTTTACGAAACGCCTCGATATGCCGATCAGTAACTTGTGCAGCCAACAAAATAATCCCCGCAACTTTTTGATTAACCAATGTATAAATATTTTCAATTTCTCGTTCCAAATCTTGATTGGAATTCGATATTAACATTTGATAATTCAGCTCTCTTAACTCTTCATCAATACCAATTAATGTGAGCGATGACGCATAAGAATCCAAACGTGGGACGATTGTACCAATAATATTCGTTTTCTTCGCCTTTAAACTTTGGGCAAATGTATTCGGAACATATCCTGTATCTTGAATCGCACGCTCAATTTTTCGTTTGGTCGCATCGCTGACAGATCCTCCATTCAAATAACGGGAAACCGTACTCTTTGCAACCCCCGCTATTTGCGCTATATCCAAAATCGTCTTTTTCATCATTTCATCTCCATATCCGATTGCTTACTATATCAATTTCACATTTCCTACAACTTCTAAGAAATCAAACTTTTATAAATAAAATCCAATATCTTTTCGCTCAAAACCTTATAGGCCACTCTACTTTTATCATAAGTATAAAGTGAATTATTCTATTTAGAAAGTTTAATGGAACTATTACACCTTTTTACGTAAATACAGAACAGTCCTTCATTTGATGAAAAAATCAAATGAAGGACTGTTCCTCTTATTTCTATGATTGACCTCAAACTCCCTGACTATATTCTCCTTCAGCCAAATTTCGATATTTTCGCTTATGCATCCAAGTCAACGAACCAATTGTTCCAAGTGACAATATAACAATAAAGATCATTAATATCCCTGCATTTTGCCACATAAATCCGAAGTCTCCACTTGATACAACTGCTTTAAATCCGGATACAGAATATGTCATTGGTAACCACGCATTAAAGTGTTGTAAAAACTTTGGAATTAATTCCAGCGGGAATGTTCCTGCGCTTGTTGTTAACTGCATAATTAATGTTAAAATCGCAATAAAACGTCCTGCATCTCCAAAAGCTGTTACTAAACATTGAATTAACGCAATAAATGCTAAGCTTGTAAGAATACTAAACAGAATGAAATATGGAACACTCTGTACTTCCACACCTAACCCTAGCAATAGTACTAAATCCGCTACTAAAGCCTGAATAATACCCACCGATAATAAAACACCAAATTTACTAATAAACCAGCTAAATCCTGATTTTGGAACACCAACTGTATCACGTAATGGATACACAATCGATAATAAAAGTGCCCCAACAAATAAACCTAGAGATAAGAAATATGGTGTAAATCCTGTTCCGTAGTTTGGAACCTCTGACATCTTCTCAGTTTGTACTTTCACTGGATCAGCAAACATGTCGTATGTTTTATTCGTTCCTTTTACTTTACCTGTTTTCTCAGCCCCCTCGCCGAGTTTTGTAGCGAGTTCACCTGATCCATCATTTACTTTTACTAATCCATCTGTTACTTTTCCGGAGCCGTCTGCTAATTGATTGACGCCGTCTATTAATTTACCAGAACCGTCTGATAATGTATTTAAGCCGTTTGTTACTTTTCCGGAGCCATCTGCTAGTTTATTTACCCCATCAACTAATTGGCCTGTTCCACTTGATAATGCACCTAAGCCATTGGTTACTTGACCGGAACCATCCGCTAACTGACCTACTCCCCCAGCCATTTGGTTTGCTCCAGCCGATAAGGTACCTAGTCCGCCTGTTACTTGATTAGAGCCATTTGCTAATTGATTAACACCATCGATTAACTGGCCTGAACCGGTAGATAATTTACCTAAACCACCGTTTAATTTACCAGCTCCTTCTGTTAATTGATTAACACCATCAACTAATTGTGGACTACCACCCGCTAACTCGCTTATACCACTATTTAATTGCTTACTTCCTCCTGCTAATTCACTAGCACCATTCTTCGCTTCTCCTAATTTTTCACCGAATGTTTGGAATCTAGCAACAAACCCAGTTTTTGGATATGACAATCCATTTGCCAATTTGTTTGCTCCTTCAGCAAGCTGTTGTTGACCACCTTTTAGCTTATCAACACCATTTTTCAGTAAAACTTGACCATTTTGAAGGTCATTTGCACCATCAGCAAGTTTTTGCGCACCTACTTGAATTTTCCCCGCACCCTCTTGACCTGCAAGTCCTTTTGTACCTTCTGCAATTCCGCCTGTGCCACCTACAACTTTTTTACTCCCCGCTGTTAGCTCCTCCATAACAGGTTCTAATTGTTTTCTAGATTCTTCAGGTAAACTTTTAATTTTTTCATTCAATACTGCTAAACCATCATCCACTTGCTTGGCACCATCTGCAGTCTGACTAGCCTTAGTATATAGACTATCTGCGTTTGCTTTCCACTGTGATACACCTTGTTCCAGTTCATTGGCTTCCTTACTAATTTGTTCAGATCCATGTGTTAGCTCTGGTAATTTATTTTGCATATCGGTTACACCAGCTAATGATTCCTGTAAACCACCTTTTAAATCATTCGCACCTTTTTGAATATCTTGTACGCCTGCTGCTAACTTTCCGTGACCATCTTGAAGCTGACCAAGACCTGCTTCTAATTTATCCGCTCCTGTTTGCAACTTAGCAGCTCCATCAGAAGCTTTTTGTAAACCATTATTAAATACTAACGACTTACTAGCTAGCAATTGTAAGTTTTGATATATTCCCGAAGAACCATTTGACAATTCTCCAATACCATTTTGCATTTCACCTGACTTACTGATTAACGTATTTAAACCGTTTGTTACTTGACCAGATCCATCTAGTAATTTTCCAATTCCACTCTGTATTTCACCAGTTTTTCCATTTAACGTATTTAAACCATTCATTACTTTCCCTGAACCATCTAGCAATTTATGAATACCAGCTGTCATTTCACCAGACTTTCCTTGCATCGTATGCAAGCCATCTGTTACCTGACCAGATCCATCTAATAACTGGCCAACTCCGTCCTTCATTTCACCAGACTTCCCTTGCAGCGTATGCAAGCCCTCTGTTACCTTGCTAGAACCATCTTGCAATTCCACAGATCCATCATGTAATTTATTCGCTCCATCTGCCCCATCTGCGAACCCTTTGGAAACATCTTTTATAGAATCAAACATTTTCTCTGCATACGTTTTTGTTAACGTATTAGATACTTCACCTTTAATTTTTTCAATAGCTGTTCCGCCGATTTGTGAAGATAAGAAGTTCAAGCTTTCGTTTGGAATATATTCTAAGTTTAATGGTCTTGGATTTTCTTTTAACAGCGTTGTCGCATTGTCTGAGAAATTTTCTGGAATCCGAACTAACATATAATATTTTCGATTTTCCATTCCCTCTTTTGCTGTTTTTTCACTGACAAACTCCCATTTAAAACTTTTATTGTCTTTTAATTCGTCGACTAATCCTTTACCAACTTCAATTGGTTTCCCATCAAATACTGCACCTTTATCAAGATTGACTACTGCAACCGGCAAATCATCTAATTGTTCATACGGATCCCAAAACGCCCATAAAAACATGCCCGCATATAAGAGTGGTACAAATAAAACAGCAATAATAGGTATTAAGATTTTTTTGCTTTTTATAATTTCCGTAAATTCCTTACCAAGCAACGTAAATCCTCTCATTCGTTTTCCTCCTCTTCGTTTATGACCGAAATGTTCAAACAGTCATTTTAGAGTAAATAAAAAGGTTACATCCTGTTCTACATATTACCTAACCCTAACTTTTATCCCGCTATTTGCGGACAGTAAGACCTCCGTGGAATCAACTTTCCATAAAAGACCGATTAGTGAGCGTTAATAATTAGCCGGGGATGAAGCGCACCTACTGATTAACGTTTCACCTTATCTCTATACTCTATGCACCTTTTTATTTTGAATGACTATTAAATTCATTTGGTCAACGTGAACGTATTCAAAAATTATCTTTTCACAACCTTACATACGTAATCTGATTTTTTCTCTACTTCCCCCTTTTGGACTTATGACCAATTTGTTCAATCGGTCATTTTTAACTATAATAAAAGGATTATCTTAGTTTGACAATCCCTTTAACAAATAAAGTTCAAATAATTCTGCAATTCTTTCCTTTTCTAATGGTTCATGATTCTTTTCCCAATCGAAAATAAGTGATACATATAACCGAAGCATGATAAACGCCGTAATTTCTGGATCACACTTACTAATTTCACCTTTTTCAATCGCAATTTCTAAATAAGATTGAATAACAGATACAATTTCAACATCTACTTGTTGCATAACATCTTGTACTTCTTTTGTTCCCATATCTCGCTCTTCTTGAATCAGTTTAATCATGAGCTGATGTTCTTTTCTAAATTCTAAGATGTTATATAATGCTCTATGTACATTTTCAAAAAATGAAACATCTGGACGAATTGCTTCTTTTGCAACTTGCTTCATTTCAGTAATTAAATTAGAAATAATTTCGCCAAATAATTCTTCTTTATTTTTGAAAAAAGTATAAATTGTTCCTTTCCCTACATTCGCTAATTTTGCGACTTGATCCATTGTTGTCGCCTTATAACCAAATGCTGAGAAAGATTTTGTTGCAGCTTCAATAATAGAACGTTTTCGATCGACAGCCACATCTTCACCTCCAAAAATGACCAATTGGGTAATCTAGTCAATTAGTACATTTTTGATATTATCACGGTTTTCCATTGTTTACAAGTTCTCTTTTTATTTATTTCCAAGTATAAAACATTTAAATCTATACATCGACCTTTATTTAAGATACTACTGTCATAGTGTATCAAAAAAAGGGAAAAAATGAAAAGGTAAAGAAACATAGTAAAATCCATTAGCAAATATTAAGCAACAAAAACAATATCTTTTATGAATTTTCCCTCTTTTTCAAATTATCAATTGAAAAAACAAGAAATTTTTTACAATTAGTAGTAATATAGAACATAGATATATTTATTAAAAATAGTGGGGGCTCTTTCAATCATGATACGTGCACTTAGCTTACATATAAAACAAGCCTTTTTAAATAAGATTTCTCTCACTCTCTTGTTTAGTTGGTTGATTCTTGTTTCAATTTATCATTATTTCTATATTTTAAAATATTCAGGAGGGGTACCTGACGAGCTTTTAGCAACGGCTTATAAATGGATTGGCTTTCGTGATGATGAAATGGATGTGTATTTGCTTTTAATGCCTGTACTAGCAGCACTCCCTTTTAGTACAAGCTATAACTCTGATCAAGCTGATAAATTTAAATCATTTGTAAGTAAAGAAGTTCCCTTTTTTCCCTATGTATGTACGAAATATATCGTTACCTTCCTAAGCGGGGGGCTTCTTTATATTCTCCCATTCGTATTTTCATTGCTTTTTTGTAAGCTGACAATCCAAGATGGTATTCCTACACCCGCCTTAAGTATTATAAAAGACAACGGTATGTTTGCATCATTGTATTTCTCTTCTCCAATTACTTATATTTCCCTATATATTGGGATTAATTTCTTGTTTGCTGGTCTTATGGCGGTATTGGGTCTCTCTGCATCCATATGGTCCAGAAAAGATTACATGGCAATTCTATTCCCTTTTGCTATAACCTCTCTACCATATGTTGTTTTAAATATCGTATTCCCTACGATTGGAGGAGCACCTATTCATTTATACGACCCAAAACAGCCGCTCCAAGGAATGTCGCCTTACATTTTAATCATGCAATGCACCGTATTTTTTGGAATTAGTTTATTTATGTATATGAAAGGTGTACAGAAAGATCGGAAAAAATATATGCGTAGACTTCAAAAAAGAATCCGGTGTAAAAAATCGATTCAAAAATCAGTTAGTATGTAATATAAAATACCCCACAGCAATTATGCTGAGGGATATTTATACTTAGGAAGCTTTTTTTAAATCAATTTGCGCCAGCACTGGATCATGGTCACTTACACGGCCATGTTCTTTCATAATGTTTGAATTTAAATGTACCGGATCGACAACTGTATGCGGTGCAATATTATTCGTTACTAAAATATGATCTAATACTTGTGCATTTCCGTCATGAATATACGTGTAACGATTTTCTTTCGAAACCGTTTCTAACATATCTTGCATGTTTTCTGCTTTTAATGCTTGCAGTGGTTTCGAGAATTCGAAGTCATTCATATCACCAACTATAACAACTGGTGCATTCACATCTCGTTTTTGAATTTCTTTTACAAAATTATTTGCTTCTTGTGCAAGCTGAATTCGTTTCTCTTCACTCTTTAATACAAGTGGTTGAATTTTCCCAAACGGCGTCGCATCACCAAGTTTTGAATTTAAGTGATTTGAAACAACGACGATATTTTGTCCTTGGAATGTAAACTCCGCAGCTAACGGTTTACGAGTATTATCAAACAGCGAATTTTCTTGTCCTATGCGCGTTGGATTTGTTTCTAACAGCTTTGGCTTATCTGCCAATTTCACACGTGATGGATTATAGAAGAAACCAACGCGAATGTTCGCTCCTGGCGCTCCTCCATCTTGATTATTTTGCGGAGCAACTTCTACATACTCATATTTTGGTCCACGAATCTCTTGCACAGCATCAATAATTCGCTTAGCACTTAATGAAGCATCTGTTGTTCCATCATTGATTGATCCATTATTATCTTGCATTTCTTGTACACCAATAATATCTGGCATCTTTAAATTATATTTAATAGAATAAGCAATTGCTTTTACCTTTTCATCAGATGTTTCTTTTGCATTCGCTGAAAAGTTTTCAATATTATATGTTGCCACTGTTAATTTTCCAAGGCGAGGCTGAATATTTGCCCCTACTTGTTTAAATCCACCATCTGTTACTGATGGTAATTCTGTTACTGGTGAAATTCGATACGCACCATAGTCATACCCGACTACACCTGTTATATCTCCAGTAAACTTGTCTCCTGCTTTCGCTACATAATCACGAGGTACTTTTAAAGATAGACGCTCTGGATTGAATTGGTTCTCGCCTAATAACAGCGTTCCATATTTCGTAGTTACTTTATCTCCACCATTTGCAACTGTTACATATAAATTCCCATTTTTCTGCGGTCCAACAATTTGAGGAGTCGGCATTGTAACACGCATACCTTCTAAACTCTCATAAAAGTCAATTGCATCTTCATTTGGATCGAATACACCAAATGCATCATTATCAATAATTTGATCAGGAATCTTTACGCCATTTTCACCTAATACAATCGCAGATGGCAATTGTTGATTATTTGCTTTCACAGCAATATTGCTTGCTTTAATTTCTGTGATGGATAAATCTGTATCAAATCTGTCAGCATATCCAGATCCAATGAACTCTTCGACTTCTCCATCAATTTGAACAAGATCTCCGGCAGCTACATTTGCCTCTTTTTTATATACATAAATCCCTTCTGAAGTTGCAGGATCATTATCAGGCTGCGAGTCTTGCATATAAAATCCATTCTTATCTAGCGCTGTTACAATACCTTCTACATTTCGTACTTTTTTCCCATTATAAGGAGAAATATGTGATGCACCTTGAATATCATGAATGCGAACTTGCTCATTTTTTACAACCGTAAAAGAAAAAGTAGCAACGGCTGAAGATGAAAGACCTTCTTTTACTCCAATTGCTTTTAGAACACTGTTTTCATTTAAAACAATCGGTTCATTATAACGAATACTTTTATTCGTAGGAACAGATCCATCTAACGTATAATAGATTGTTGCCCCTTCTGTATTTGTTGTTAATGTAACTGCCGTTCCCTTTGCAATTTCTCCACCATTTGGTGATGCAGTAACATCGCTAACACGATTTTCTGTTTCACCTTGAAATTTATATGCTGTTACTGACTTTAAACCAGGACTATTAAAATATAATTCAAGTGTCCCCGTTAAACGAACCTTCTTCCCGACATTTTCAGGATGATCCTTTACATTCACTGCTGTTCTCACGTCACCTTTTGGCAACTGAACAGGCATAATTTTCTCTGGATCCGTCTCATTTGGCGAATCTGCTATCGCTACATTCGTATCTCCAAACTTCGCTGGATCCTTTGTGTATGTAGATGTGCTTTGCGTATATCCAACAATATACCCTTCCACTACCCCTTTACTGCTTCCTTGCTGCTTAAACATTTGAATCGCATCCTGCACAGACAATGCAGAACGTTCTTCTGCTTTTACTAAAGTTCCAGTAAATGAAATCAGTAGTATAAATGATAGCAAGATACTTACTAGTTTCTTCAAATTCATCGTCCTCCCCTAATTTTAATATTCTCTTAGCATGTATTATCATAACAAAAAATTCTTTATAAAGAACTTAAAATTCGACAAATTTTACAAAAAATTAATCTCATACTTCCGTATGAGATTTCTATTATGATTCCCCTACTATTTTCTTACAGTATTCCATTCCTTTTATGGATTTTATTGACAGCTGATTTTCTTACAATATAAGTAAGAATCATACAGAAAGAAGTGAAGTGAAATGTTCCTCTATATATTCTGTAGCGTTTTGGTCTTATCTTTTCTCTACGACCTTATATTTGATGCAAATTCATTACCATCCATTGCGCTGAATGACCAACCTACTAAGCAACCTCGTGAGTATGAAAGAGAGTATTATAACAGCAAAAGCACTCTTAAAAGATTTATCTAGACTAAATTGTAAAAAGTCATGGCTATCATAATAATAGCCATGACTAATATTATTATGATAGCCTTTTACGTGTATCTAGGAAATGTGTAAGCTCTATATTATTTTTAATATGGTTATCTTTTAAATACATATTTAGTACCCTTATCATTTGAAGACAACTCACATTTAATATTTAATATCTCGCATGTTTCTTTAATTATTAAAACGCCTAGCCCTTGATGAGAGTCCCTCACATTGAACCCTATTCCATTATCTTGTATAACAATAGCACCATTTTCTATCATTACATGAATAGAACTCGCCTTTGAATGACGTTGTGTATTTTGAAATACATTATCAAGTACTCTTTCTATCCATAATTCGTTACTGCGCCAAACAAGTTTCTCATCCTTAACCATATATTTAATCTCTATATTTTTATTATTATATATATATGTCCATTTCTTAATTATTTTTTCCATTAAGTTTGCTATATCAACGTTTTCATAAATTATATAGGATTTTTTAACAGACTCTAAATCTTCTTGGTTCAATTGATTTACTAATTTTGAAATATACTCAATTTGTTGATAGAGCGATGAAACAGATTTTTCTTCCAGCATCCCATTCTTTTGAAACAAAAATAGCTCTAATCTCATTGCTGTTAAAGGTGTATTAATATCATGAGACAATTTATTTAAATACTCTTTTTTAAAGGATAACTCTGTGTTTAACATAAGTTCTTTATGAGCTAAACGATCAATTAGTATGTTGATTGATTCAGCTAGCCAACCAATCTCATCATTTTTTCTTACTGGTAACTTTTCAGGTAACTTTTTGTCTTGAGATATCTTTTTGATTGTTTTATTTATTTCGTTGATTTGTCGCAAAATATGATTAATTGATTTAGAAGATATTACGATTAATAAAATCAGTAATCCAAAGAACACTCCAAATATGCTTGAATAAATTAATGTTTGATTATACGGCTGTTCTAAGTGAAAAACTGTTGATATGACTAAATAAAGTAAAAACAGAATGAGGTTAGTTAGTAAATATAAAATTGGTACAAAAAAGACTATAGCTGCTAATAACAAGTAATATTTTTTCTTAAGACTCATCCGTGATTAAGGGTATTTAATCTGTACCCTTCTCCATGAACTGTTTCAATAATATCATTATTTTCATCCAAAATTTTCTCTCTGATTTTTTTAATATGAACATTTAATACACTGTTTTTAGAATACTCTAATGGCCATAAATAATTGAATATCTGTTCCCTAGTTAAAATTCTGTCTCTATTTTCATATAAGTAAAAAAACAGCTTCCTTTCTGTTGCTGTCAATTTTATTTCAGAATGTATGTTTTGTTTAAATATTTTACAACCAACTGCATCAACGTATATATTTTGAATTTGAGTAAATAAACCGTATTTATTCTTAAGTATCAAGTGTATCCTTGCTAATAGTTCACGTGGGTCAAACGGCTTTACCAAGTAGTCTTCTCCAAGAGATAACCCTTTTAATTTACTATCTATATCACTTCGGGCTGTAAGGAATAAAATCGGAAGTGAATATCCATTCGCCTTCAATTTCTCTGATATTTCATACCCGTTTTCACCTGGTAACATGATATCGATTATTATAAGATCAGCGTATTTTACTTCTTTTAGGACTCTTTGACCATCAGTTATCCAAAGTACATGATACCCTTCTCCTTTTAATATCTCTTGTAACATGGAACCGATGGCGTGATCATCCTCAATAATTAAAATAGTATATCCATTCATTAGCAAATCACCTCTTTGAATTGTACGATTGAATAGTCCAAAATTAACCAGTATTTAACTAAACTATATCACATGATAATTCATCGCCCTACATGAACTCCGATAATATTTTCCAAGTGCCTTTTAACATTTACCTATTTTGAAACACAAGAAACAATACAAAAAATAAAAAATACGTAATAAAAAGTATAAGAATTGGTCTTAACTTTATTTCCTTCATTTTCCTTACTCCCTTAAAAACTACTTCGTTAATAAGCAAAGCTATTGAGAAAATGAAACTAACCATAGAAATTATTAAACTTACTGCTGATAATACACCCATTAACAATCAACTCCTTTTAGTGAACTTATCTTTATGGTAATGGGTATTTATAAAGATTTTATTAACACTGAAATGATTATTTTTGAATTTCTTGTTAATTAATAAACGGTGTATAGCTTGCAAAGAAAGAGGATACTATGTCCTCATGTGGAACATAGTATCCTCTTCTAATTATATAAATACATTAAGATTGTTTTTCTCATTGTTCAATCCATTTCGTTTCAAACAATACACACTTTACTGTCACCTCTTAAAATACACCTTTCTATTAAGTTGCTAATACTATTAAAGCGTCTGTCCATTATCAATTGTAAATACCTGTCCCGTAATAGATTCCTGAGTCAATTGAAAAAGGATAGCCTCTGCAATATCATTTGGTGTTGAAATTCTTTGAAGTGGTAGATTTCCCGCAAGTTGGTACATCTTCTCCTCATTACCTGACCACCATCTCGTATGAACTGCACCAGGAGAAATACTATTTACTCTGATGTCAGGTGCTAATGCAATAGCGAGCGACTTTGTCATCGTATGAATGGCTGATTTTGTTGCTGCATACGGTATAGATGATCCTAGTCCCGTTATCCCTGCAACGCTCCCCATATTCACAATCGCACCCGATTTTTGCTTCTTCATATAAGGAACAACAGCTTTTATACAATGAAACATCCCTTTCACGTTTACACTGAAAAGAGAATCCCACACTTGATCCGTTACGGACTCTAGGTCATCCATCGGTATTTGAGCTGTTATACTCGCATTATTCACTAAACAATCTACTGTTCCAAAAAAATGAACAGTTTGAGATACCATCGCCTCCACTTCTTCTTTTTGTGCTATATTTGCTTTCAAAGTGATCGCTGTACCTCCTCGCTGCTTTATTTCATTCACTGCTTCTAACGCTTCTTTTTCTGAACGACTATAATTAATCACAACTTTTGCTCCTAAACTAGCTAACTTCAAAGCAGTAGCCTTTCCGATACCCGTACCGCCACCTGTTATAATAACTACTTTATCTTTTATGCCCATTTTAAAATCTCCCCACTGTACCTGATTCCATTTCATTTTATCTTCGTTCATTTGAGGAGTATAATACTGAATAATGAAGCCGATATCATTTTAAATGATATCTAGTGGAGGGATCTATTCTTGGAAAGCCATGACTTATGGATTTTTAAACATGTTGCAGAACTACAATCAATATCTAGAGCTGCTGAGAAATTAGGATATGTACAACCGAATATAAGCCAGCGCATTAAAAATTTAGAAGATGAATTAGGCGTTAAAATATTAAAGCGTAATAATAGAGGGGTCACATTAACGGAAGAAGGAAAAGTGTTATTAGATTACACAAATGAAATTATGCTTTTAATGAATGAGGCAAAATCAAAAATAAACCCTCAGAAATGGAGAGAATCTTTAACAATTGGAGCATCTCAAACCATTTCTGCGGTGAAAGTGCCTCAGCTATTCTCTTCTTTTTTGGCATCCTATAAAAATATGGATGTGAAAATAAGAACGAATGATAACGCAAAGTTACAGGAAATGCTTTTATATGGAGAACTTGACGGGATTTTTTTAAGCGGGACATACAACCATTCACAACTCGAAACCGTGTACAGTTATTATGAAAATATCATACTCATCTCATCAAAACATAATCCACTCGAAAATCAAATTTTACTCGTGAACAGTGATCCAAATTGTATATATAGACAACAACTTTTAGATTACTGTAATAAGAACGACTTTGACCAGAAAACGATAATGGAGTTTGATTCACTTGAGTCTATTATGCAAGCTGCTCATGATGGGCTCGGTATTAGTATAATACCAGCTAATGTTGCGTATAGCCGAACAAAGACAAAAGCGATTCATTATGAAGAACTACCTGAAACAGTCAAAATTGACTTTGTGATTAAGCGTAGAAAACAACAACCGCAAAGCTTAAAGAAATTCATTCGTTTTTTAAAAGAGTTATAAATTTTAAACAAAGCCCCTTTAGTTTTTCAAAAGGGACTTTGTTTGAAACCTCACTTGAACAGAAGATACGTTTTTCCCCTCTCCTAAATCAATATGGGTATTTATAACAACAACGATTCAATTAGTTTCATAAGTTGTTGTTTTGTTTGGCTCAAATAGTTTCTTTTTTTAGAAGAAATTAATAATCCTATAGGCACTTTAGGATTAAATCCTTTAATCTTAAATGATATATTACTTTGTTTTAAGACCGTTCCCTTAGGGAGAATACCTATGGCGTTTCCAAAAACCATTTGTGGAATGAGATGTACCGCACTACAATTGTAGACTCTTTGAAAAGATACATTGTTTTCTACTAAGAAAGAGTTTACAGCTTTGTAATAATTACAACTATTTTCTCCAATCAAGATTGGATAATGAATGATATCAGATATTTCAACTGACTCTTTTTTTAATACTGGATGATTCGGGTTATTGACTATAAATTCGATTTGTTCTTTGCTAAGTGGGGTGAAATTTAGATTAGAAATATTTTCGTTGTTTGCACAAACAGCAAAATCAATCTTATTTTGCTCTATCATTTGTGATAAAAGCGCTGTGTTTCCTACAACAAAATCACAATGTATGTACGGTTTCTCATCGTTTAAATATTTTAATATGGGGGGAATTAATTTTTCTGCAACAGATTCTAATATCCCGATTCTTAATGTTCCTTTCTCCTCATTACTTATACGCTGCGCTTGAGATATTGAATAATTCCAATGCATTAATAAGTTATCTACTTCCTCTGCAAATAAAATGCCTTCCTCTGTTAACCGAGCATCCCATCCACGTTCAAATAGAAGAAAACCAAGTTCATTTTCGAGTTTTTTTATATGTGTTGTTACTGTTGATTGAGCATAGTTTAATTTTTTGGCCGCAAGTGAAAAAGTTCCTTCCTGGACAATCATTTTGAACGTTTTTAGCTCTTTTATTTCCATTTTCACACCTAATCTCGATCGATTTTATTGATAATTGTATTATATATTTTCAATTATACAAATCAAAATCGCAGCAGTAAAATAAATCCATAAGAAAGGGAGTGAATATATGCCATTTGTTACTGTTTATTATCCAGACGGTCAATTGCATAGAGAAGAGTTAAAAAGAGTAAGCAATCGTATTCACTATTCATTAATTGAACATTTTAGCATTCCAGAAAATGATTACTTTCACATGTTTTTACCCTACCCACCCAATCATTTTTTTTACGACCCGCATTATCTCTTAGAAGAGGAGAAAAAGAGAACAGATAAAATGATACATGTTTCTATTACATGTGGACCTGAACGAACAATACAGCAAAAAAGAAATTTGTATCAATCAATCTCAGAAGCTTTTTATGACCATTTAAACATCTCTACAACTAATATTTTTATTACATTGAATGAAACATCTGCTGAAAACTGGTCATTTGGTCAGGGAATAGCCCAAATGGTTACAATGAAGGAGAAAAAGAATCATGAATGATCGTATCGAACTCAATATTTCAAAGAAAATGAGGGATACTGCTCCCAATTTTGTTGATTATAGTGAAAATGTGTTATTCGAAAAGGTATGGAGAGACCCTGCTTTAACACCAAAAGAAAGAAGTTTCATTACACTTTCTGCTTTAATTAGTATTGGTAATACTGAACAACTACCATTTCATCTACAACTAGCCGAAAAAAACGGAATGAACCAACAAGAAATCATTGCTCTCATAACACATTTAGCCTTTTACGCCGGATGGCCAAAAGCAGCTGCAGCACTGAACGTAATACTGCGTTAAAAATAAATGACTTATTACATTATCATCTGTTTCCTATTGGCATTCGGAAACTTATTAAAGACTTTCAGACAGGTAATCACTCTAGTTCTGTTTATATAGGGGGAATTGATTAAATGAAATCACAAACCCTAATTTAGCAACTAACGTAAAAACTCCATTTTGAATAAAGATTGTTCAAAATGGAGTTAATTCTTTAAATTATGTTCTTGATTTTTATAGAAAAGTTTAATCATTTCTTGCGATTATTATTAAAAAAGCGCCTGTTAACTTAATAATCACTCTTATGCTTCGCAAAATAGGTTAGAAAAAGTATGACCACCTTCTAATTTAAAGGTGGTCTGTTTCATTATTGCGCAATTAATTCCGCTTCATCTATTTTTTCTAAATAGGATAATACATGCTTGACTGCCGCCTCACCTTGATCAATACAATCTGGAAGACCAGATCCAGCATAAGAACTACCTGCTAAATAAACACCCGGTAATTCTTTATCCATAAATGTTTTTAACTTTGTCATACGTTCTTTATGTCCCACTGTATATTGCGGCATTGCATCTTTCCAGCGGCTTACAACAGTAAAGTCTGGATCTGCCTTAATATCCATTGTTTTTTGCAAATCTTCTAATATAAATTGAACAATTTCTTCATCTGTTTGCTCTACGATTGCTTCATCACCAGGACGCCCAACGTAACAACGAAGAAGAACTTTTCCTTCTGGTGTTGTATGCGGCCACTTCTTATGTGTCCACGTACATGCTGTAATAGAAAAATCACTATTTCGAGATACAACGAAGCCCGTACCATCAATATCACGCTTGATTGCTTCTTTCGGAAAAGCGAGTGCAACATTCGCAACCGATGTTGATGGAATATTGCGGAAGAAGCGGAACTCTTTATACTGTGCAAACATAGATGGCAATACTTTATGAGACGCAGCAACAACGATGGAATCCGCCTCAATTTCTTTTCCATTACTTAGTGTAATATGATAACCATCACCCATTTTTACAACTTTTTCAATGCGAGTGCCCTTCACAACAGTTCCATCTTCTAGCTGCTCTTCTATTTTTTCTACAATGGATTGTAAGCCTGTTTTTAATGTTAAAAAGATCCCTTTCGGCTTTACATCTTTTATTTTCTTCGGAGCCAACGTACGCATACCTAGTGAAATACTACGATATTTTTGCTCCACTTGATAAAATTGTGGGAACGTGGCCATTAAACTCATTTGATCAATATCCCCCGCATAAATTCCAGATAACAATGGTTCGATTAAGTTTTCAACCACTTCATTTCCTAGACGACGACGGAAAAATTGACCAAGTGATTGATCAGAAACAGGTTTTGAACGTGGCAATACAAAATCAAAACCTGCTCTTACTTTACCAATCGGAGAGAACAATCCTGAAAATAGAAACGGGGTAACTTGCGTTGGAATGCCCATCATAGATCCGCTCGGCATCTTATGTAATCGATTGTTCACGAGAACAAATGATTGACCAGTTGCATTGTTTACAAGCTCATCTCCAAGTTCGAGTTCTCTTGCTAGTCTAGCTGCACTCTCTTTTCTTTCTAAGAAAGAATCTGGACCACGCTCAATTGTAAATCCATCTTTTCGAACGGTTTGAATTTTCCCTCCAAGTTTACCCGATGCTTCTATTAACAATGTATCAATCGGCAATCCTTTTTCGCGAATTTCTTTTTGTAAGTAATACGCTGTTGTTAAACCTGTAATTCCACCACCGATGATAACAACTTTCTTCTTCAAAACGGCTCCTCCTTTCCCAAGGTATTACGAAACATCCATTTGTTTCTTTAACACTACATCTGCTAAACAAGAAATAAATGAATCTGATGCATTTGGCATTTCTGGACGATAATACTTTGCTCCAATTTCTTCTGTAACGATTTTGCATTCAATATCATTGTCATATAACACTTCTAAATGTTCAGCTACAAATCCAACCGGTGCATATACAAATGAAGTGTAGTTATACTTTTCATGTAGCTCTCTCGTTAAATCTTGTACATCTGGCCCAATCCATGGGTCCGGTGTATTTCCAGCACTTTGCCAACCGACTGCATAATTTCGAACTTCCGCACCACGTGCAATATAATCAGCTGTTTCATTTAACTGTTCTGGGTAAGGATCACCTAACGCAATAATTTTCTCTGGTAAACTATGCGCAGACACGATTAACACTGCTTTTTCACGTTCTTCTTCTGTCATACCATCATATATTTTTTTCACTTCGTTTACCCAATACTCGATAAACTTCGGTTCTTTATACCAGCTATCGATACCATGAATTGTTAAGTTTCCAAGCTTATCTGCTTCTTCTTGCGCCCGGCCGACATAGGACTTTACGCTGAACGTAGAATAGTGCGGAGCAAGAACAAGGGCAATTGCCTCTTCAATCCCATCATTATGCATTTCTTTCACAGCATCCTCAATGAAAGGTTCTATATGTTTTAAGCCAAGATACATGTGGAATTCCACATGATCCTGCATTTCGTTTAAACGCTTTTCTACTTTTTTCGCTTGTTCTAATGTAATAGTAGCTAAAGGAGAAATACCGCCAATCGCGCGATAGCGTTCCGTTAAGTCCTTCAGCATTTCTGGACTCGGCTTTCGCCCTCTGCGAATATGCGTATAGTACCGTTCAATATCTTCTTCTTTATACGGTGTGCCGTATGCCATTACAAGCAAACCAATTTTCTTTTTCATACACCTATTCTCCTTTACTTCGCTAACTGTTCTTTAGAATACTCATGAATAAATGTCGTCAAGCTTTTTAATGTATCTGGATTTACTTCTGGGAATACACCGTGACCTAAGTTAAATACATAACCAGGCTGCTTCATTCCTTGATCGAGAATCCCTTTTACATGCTCTCTGATAACGTCCCATGGTGCAAGTAAGAATGAAGGATCCATATTGCCTTGTACTGCTTTATGAATGCCGCGTGCACGCGCTTCTTCAATTGACAGGCGCCAATCAAGTCCGACTACATCAAGAGATAAGTCATTCCATTCATTTGCTAAATGTCCTGCTCCAACGCCGTGCATAATCATCGGAACGCCCATCGTGCGAACTTCCGTGAAAATACGCTCCATTGCAGGTTTAATAAACAAACGATAATCTGCTACATTCACTGTTCCAACCCAAGAATCAAAGACTTGCACTGCTTTTGCCCCTGCTTTGATCTGTGCCTTCAAATATGTAACTACCATATCTGCAAGCTTATCCATTAAAGCAAACCAAGCTTTCGGTTCTGCATACATAAACGCCTTCGTTTTGTGGTAATTACGAGAAGGTCCGCCTTCGATCATATAACTTGCTAATGTAAATGGCGCCCCTGAAAAGCCAATTAGCGGAACATCTAACATCTCGTTTGTTAATAAACGAATTGTATCTAATATGTATGGAACATCCTCTTCTGGATGAATTTCACCAAGTTTTTCTACGTCCTGTAAAGAACGAATTGGGTTATCAATAACCGGTCCAATCCCAGATTTAATTTCAACATCAACGCCAATTGCTGGAAGTGGCGACATAATATCTTTATAAAGAATCGCTGCGTCTACATTATATTGATCAACTGGAAGCTTTGTAACATATGCACATAACTCCGGATTGTGTGTAATTTCAAATAAAGAATACTTCTCTTTTATCTTTCTATACTCAGGTTGTGAACGTCCTGCTTGTCGCATATACCATGCTGGTATATATTCTGTTTGTTCCCCTTTACATGCTTTTAAAAATGTCTCATTTATATTTCTTACCAAAACCCTTGCTCCCTTCCTTACCTATACGAACCCTATCCTATTATTTATCTTTTTTTACTATACAGCTTGTAAAAACAAAATGCATAACATTATGTACGTTGTTCATGAAATTGACACAAACGCTCGTAAAACCGCTTACTATTTTCATAACATTCTTATTATATCACAAGCAAAAATTACGGTTTAGCTACTTTTGTCTTTTCTCCTTCTCGATTTGTTTGTGGATTGTACGGAACTACATAAAAGCTTGGTTTAGAGAATATGTTAATAAACTTTTCCTCATACTCACCAATCCCTTTTGCCGTTCCAACGTGAATATGCTTCCCTTGTTCTACTTTATAGATTCTATATACAACCCGTTTATCGGGAAGTGGAGTCCAGTGTAATTTTGCAGTAAACAAGCTAAATGGACTAAAAGATAACTGTGCTTCCACGTTCTCAATTTTACTTAGGCGGATTGGTTTTCCAATTGTTTCGACACCTTTTGGCCGCTTGAAATTTGAATTATCTTGTACATTTGCCTTCGTTAAAATCTTTTTAAATAATTCTGTTGCAGATAGCTTTCCATCATAAAGTTGGTGTTCTTTATCCGTACGATCATACCCAATCCATACCGCGCCTACTAAACTCGGAGTATATCCAACAAACCAAATATCCCTAGCGCCTTCACTTTGATTAGGAAGTGACGTTGTACCTGTTTTCCCAGCTAATGCACCGTTATATACTCCCGCTCTCGCTGTCCCCTCCCTTACAACCCCTTCTAACATTTTTGTCATATACCATGCTGTTTGTTTTGAAAAAACTTTCGTTTCGTTTTTAGGTGATTCTCCAATCACCTTTCCGTGTCGATCGAGTACCTGTTCAATAACATGCGGCTCAATAATTTTTCCATTCGCTAAGAACGCACGGTACATCTTTACAAGTTCAAATGGAGAGACCCCTTCTTTAAGTCCGCCAAGTGCCGTACTTAAACCAGATTCTGCAATATGAATATTTCCCTTCTCTAAATATTGCTTCCCTTGCTCTACACCCATTTCATGTAATAAAGATACAGCCGGTACATTCGCCGATTCTAAGAGTGCATCATACATCGTTACTTCTTTTGAATACCTATGATTATAATTTCGTGGTTCATACCCTTCAAAAGATGTTTGCTCGTTTGTTAATAAAGAATACGGATTATATTTTTTTGTTTCCAGCGCTGGTGCATACACAATGAGCGGCTTTAAAACAGACCCTGGCTGTCTTTTCGCAAACACTCTATTAAATCCTCTTGGGACATACTCTCTTCCGCCAATTGCCGCTTTAATTCCTCCAGTTGCATTATCCATTAATAAAAAAGCACCTTGTGCCCCGTTTTCTTTACCTGGAAAATTTCGTGCATCTTGAAATTGATCATAAGCTACTTTTTGAATTTTTTCATCCATAGATACAATAAATGTATATCCTCCGCGAAGCACTTCTTGATGTGACAAACCATATAACTGCGCTGCTTCATCTACAACCATATCCACATATGGTATATAAGCAAGTTCTCGCTCATCTAAACTTTTATAAAGAGCAATTGTCTTTCCTTGGTAACGAACACTCTCCTCAGCTGATAAATATCCTTGTTTATGCATAAGAGATAAAACTAAATCACGGCGCTCTTTGTTCTTTTCTGGATATAAAAAGGGAGAATATCCATTCGGTGCTTTCGGAAGACCTGCAAGCATCGCCCCTTCTTCAACTGTTAATTTTTCTACATCTTTATTAAAATACAATTTCGCCGCTGCTTGAATCCCGTAAGCACCATGACCAAAATAAATATGATTCATATACATTTCAAGAAGCTGTTGCTTCGTATATTTATGTTCCAATTGAAGAGCGATTGCCACTTCTTTTAATTTACGTGTAAATGTTTTTTCATGAGTTAAAAAAACATTTTTAACTAACTGCTGCGTAATTGTACTTCCGCCTTCCACTTTCTCTCCTGCTAAAATGTCTTTATACAACGCGCGAAACACAGAAGGGTAATCGATTCCATAATGTTCATAAAATCTAGCGTCTTCTACAGCTATAAACGCCTCTGCTACATGTTTTGGAATTCGCTCAATTGGTACAAGCTCTCTATTTTCTACATATAACTTCGTAATTTCTTTTCCTCGCTGATCAACGATACGTGATGAAGAGTGGAAAACAAGCCGTTTTTCATCCATTATATAACCACCAGCTAACACAATCAGTTTATAGAATACAATCGCCACTACAAACACTGCTACGCCGCCCATTAGGCTCCACTTTATTTTCTTCATACATCGTCCTTCTTTCCAAATGATGGTATGTTTATTATTTGAAAAACGATTATCTTTATGTATATAATCTTCGAAGTTTTTTGTAAGAGTTGCTATAATGAAACTAAACTCATAAAGGGGGCATTACAATGAAAGCGATTATTTCATACGAAACACCTCTAGAACAACCACATTTCACTGCAAAGAATGATGAGAAAGATATGTTTTATAAAGAAAATACCGAGGAAACTGTAGAAGGATCACTTCAATATGATGTGCTAGATGCTGTCGGAGAATTTAAAGGACAACCTGGCTATATTGTGTGTAACAACATTTCTGTTACAGATGAAGGCCGTCCTGTTTTTGAAAATCGTTTTAAAAACCGTGCAGGACTGATTGAAAACGAACCCGGTTTCCAAGCAATCCGCATTCTTCGCCCATTAAGTAACGATACATATGTCATTATGACAATGTGGGAAAATGAACAAAACTTTAAAGATTGGACAGAGTCACGTTCTTTCGAAAATGCACATAAAAAACGCCCTGCACAAACAAATGCAGAGCCGCAAAAGAGCATTTTTTCAAGACCTTCTTTTGTGACTACTTTTGATGTGTTAGCTTAAACAAAAAAGCTGTAACTTCGATTGAGGAGAAGCTACAGCTTTTTTCTCTGTCTTCCACGAACTCATCGCCCTTTTATCTTGAAATACTTTCCACTTCATTTCTACCACAGTAACTACATTGACCTCGTCTACGATAATAATAAGCGATAGAAGCAAGCCCTAGCGCTATCCCCCAGAGAATCCATAAAAGCATTGGCCCTATTGAACCCCAAATGTGACTCAGCAAAATATTATCTGTAGACACGAGGTGAAGTTTAACCGCGATAAAAGCGAAAGTAAAGGTGAAGCCAGCAGCGGTTACAGCAATCGCTACACACGATGCTGGAATCACCGCCAGCAGGATTGGCACCCTTTTACCGTTAACGAATGGGAACCATCGCGGGAAGGTTTCACCCCATTTCTGGATCAAACCCAGCGTAAGAATACTACCGGCGATACATATCGATCCGAAAGCCCATTCAGTAATATGATGCGCTGGGTTAACATTTGAAAAGTCCTGCAAAAACTTCGCGTCAATTCCTAGCGGGATTTTCAATGCCCAAGCATAGCGCGTAATTGCGTATGGAATAGGAGCAAGAGCCGCAAGATAGGTAATCCATCGACTCCATCGCATGAGAAGAGATGTTTTCCCGTCCGCTTTCCTTCCGCAATATTCACATGCATGGCGTATTTTTCTTCGATAAGCTACAGCGAAAAACCCCCAAGATATTCCTCCTAGAACACATATAATTTGATTGAGCATCAGCCAGTCACATTTAAATTTTAATAAAAAAGCATAAGCCATGGCCGCAATCAGACTGGCATCCGGTACAAAGAGGAGTAAAGCAGCCGCCCACCCCCAGGCATAAATGAGGATAAGCCGCTGTTGGAAAGTCTTTTCCACTGGCTTCCTCATTGAAAATCCAACCAATATACCTATCAGACAAAGAACAACAAATATGATACCTCCAACCTGGGACGGAAGATAACTAACCTTTCCAGCAAACAAATCCATACCATCTTCATTCTTAAAAGGATACCCCTCTCCTCCAAGCAACCAGTAAAGATGCATCGATCCATAAAGGGCTGACCAAGCAATGGCTATATACCCAATCCAAGATGGCCATCGCTTTAGGCTCATTCCTTCTCTTTTCTTTGGTGAAGGCAATGCAGAATTTGTATCCATGTTAGATTTGTCAATGGAAGTCTTTGAATCCACTCAAAAAACACCCTTTCCTATTATTTTCTTGAGACTGATCTACCCCGTTTTCCTGTATACACATGCATCCAAATTTGACACTAACCTGCTCACAGCCCCTTTCTTTTTTTAACTCTCATAAAAAATCACCTCGATATCCATTGTATTGAGCGAATGGAAAATCGAGGTGACCTCAAGTTTAAATCTAGTTTAATTTTTGCCTTAAATAATGCCATGTACCTTGCGGAGAACTGGATACCTCCCAAAAAACATCCATTTCCCTGGTCATGAGCGAAACGATGGATAGCCCGATGCCCGCTCCTTTTGCTTCTGAGTGGTGCTCCATTCCCCGCCCTTTATCTCTGATGACCATAAATAAGTCGCCGTCACGATCAATTGTTTCTACACAAATATATCCGCCAGAACTGGCATGCCTAATGACATTTTGAAACAGGTTATCCAATATACTGCGCAGCCAGAGAGAATCCACCTGCCAAATCAATGAACAGTCAGCCAAATGGACATTCACTTCAAAACCTTCTTTCTCAAAAACCGGATACCACTCGGCGACAGCATTACGTAACTCTTCAATCACATCTATGTTTGTCTTCTCTAATGGATACTTTCCAGCTGAAAGTAATGTGTAAGTAAGAAGATTTTCAAGTAATTTTCCAACATCATTTAGTTTGTTGACGATAATTTGTACCGATGCGGTTGCTTTTAAGGATGAGGGGTTATTCTGAATGGAGTAGGCATGCTGTCTAATAACGGTTAAAGGCGTCCGTAAATCGTGAGAGATATTCGCAATCAATTGTTTTCGTAGATACTCTTCTTCCTTCTCGCGCTTCTGGCTGTCTTTTAACTGATTGATCATCCTGTTAAAGGCTTTTTCCAATTGTCCAATCTCATCACTGTTATTGACTGTAACCTTATCAGGTATTCCATCATTTACGGTATCTGACATTGCGCTTTGAAGTTGTACAAGTCTTTTGCGAATACTTAAAAAAAACAACAAAGATACCACTACAATCGAAACACCTACGACAAAAATAATAAGGATTAAAAAGAGATCTCCATTTACTGGCTGAATCGCAAGCGTCGTAATAGATTTCGGGATATGAAATACCATAAATCCTTGTTCACCATCTTTACCAATCGTAGCTGTCACAGTGAATATATCTTGTTGCCTTTTCCTATCGAGATAGTTGATGAGGTTCAAAGGTGTCCATTGATCAGGAATCTCTACGATACGCTGATTGATCACATGGGTTTTCCCCGCTTTGTCGACCCAAAACAGCTCAGCTTTCGGATAATGTCCTTGTATCTTACCGAGCTTTTCATTGATTGTATTCTCATTAGCTTCATTTAGTTTTTCAGCTTCATGTTTCCACATTTTTTCTATTTCCAGTGGCTCATGTATCGTATCTTGTTTAAGCAAAATGTCAGGTAAATAATAGATTGCTGGCAAAATAGGCCACATGAATAAAGAGGCAAGGATCAATAATAAATATTTGGTAACGAGCGATCTTCGAATATTCATAACTTCAACCGATACCCGATGCCGCGAATCGTCTCGATAATCTGAGGATGACTGGGATCAATCTCTATTTTTTCACGCAAATGACGAATGTGGACCATAAGAGTCCGATCCCCTTTTATATAGGAATCTTCCCACACAGCTTCATATATTTGCTTTTGAGTCAAAATCTGATTTGGATGATTGAAGAGAAACATAAAGATATGAAACTGTTTACCAGTTAAGACAATCTCTTTATTCGTTTGTGAACTCAAAATACGGTTAGCTTTCCGGTCAATACTTAAATGGTTCAACTGTATATGATCCGGAGAAACCACACCGAGTCGCCTTAAGAGAACATGAATGCGGGCCTCGAGTTCATCAGGATGGTACGGCTTCGTCATATAATCATCTGCAAAAGCAAGCCCTTGCAGTTTATCTTCTATTGAAGCTCTCGCTGTGAGCATCATAATTGGTATTTCAGGGAACTTTTGCTTCATTCGCTGTCCAACCGTATAACCATCAAGCCCCGGAAGCATAATGTCCATAATAACAACGTCCGTTTGTTCCAAGTATTCAAATGCATGATGGCCAGACTTCAACCAAATCACTTTATATCCCCGTTCAGTAAAAAACTCACTTACCCATAATCCAATTTCTTTATCATCTTCTATATGTAAAATTGTTAATCCCATCACATTTCTCTCCTCTACAATAAATCTTCACACATTTATTGAGGTTCCCTAACCACAACATATGCTTATAAGTGTCTATTTTTAACTAGATAACGTGAAACTTTAATCAGTGAGGGGCTTCTTTACGGGCAGTTAATGCAAGGGAAAAGAGGTGCTGCTTTCTATCATTTATATTCATCTAATTTGGTTGTCTCTAATTATAATCGCCTGCACTGAACTTCTAATTTTCACCTATCTCTTCCCCCTTTCACAATACTTGCGTCAAAAGCACTTCTATCTTAAAAATGACCATAAAATACATGCAATAACATACAAGAAACCCGAATAATAGAATTTTTGAATTATCCACTATCCGGGTTATATATCTAACTTTTTTTTATTTTTTCTTATACCATTCATGAATACGGGCTACATCCTCTTCACGCACATGCTTCAATTCATAATGACGTCCCGCAACACTGCAAGCTACTGCTACAATATACGTATACAATCTATCTTTTCGCTGAAAGTATGATTGCGTTTTTGTCATTGCTTGTACATGTCTTCTTTTCACAAATCCTGTATACTTTGCAATGCCCCTGTACACAAGCGTTAACTGATCAGATTTTATCGCATATCCACCCGTTTTATACTTGCCATATCCAAGAATCGTAAAGAACAAAAATAATGGCACTAATACAAATAAAGCACTATATTGCTGAAAATATACACTCGCTCCTATAATCGGTACTGCTACAGCTACAAAAATCATCCAACTCATAATGAGATAACGGCGTAATGCTGCTTTCGGTAAATGGACGATCTCCTCTTCCATTTCATAAGGCAAATCTAAATATGCCAGCAACTCTTGCACATCTTTTTTCTTCATGAGCGGGTGCAAGATGACATTCATATTATTTGTATCTATGCTCTGAATGACTTCTACTTCAATAGAACAATACCCAAACGGTTGACGAAGGATTCCTTCTTTCATTGTCAATGCCTGAATCCGGTGCAGTTTTAACACAATCTCTTTCTTTTCAAGTAGCCCTTGTGAAATACGAATTTCATTTCCATTTCTCTGCACTGTAAAGTTCGCATGTTTTAACGCATAACCAATTGTAGAAATGATCCATGAGATTACAATTAAAATAGCAACCATACATAACAAATCATACACACTATTGTCTTTCACATACGTTTCTACTTTTTCTATTAACCATTTCGGAAGAACGTTATCAAATTGTGTATAAAGGAAAATCAACCCAGAAAATAATAAACCGAACCGACCAGATGTAATAGATGCTAGCAAAATTTCTTTTGGCGTTAACTGATAGACAGTTGTATTTGTTTCTGATGGTAGGATTTCCTCTTCTTTTAAAGTTTTCTTACTTTCTACTTTATTTAATAAAGCGATTAATTCTTTCGCTTGCTCTTCCTTAATGCCAGCTAACGTCACCTCTGGGTCCTTTCCGCCACCAGCCGTTTCAATTTTAAGCTTCGTTAACCCAAATAACTGATAGATGATATTTGAAGCTGTACTAATTGTTTGCACACGCTCTTTATTTAAATAGCTTTCTTTTTTGACAAATACCCCGTGTTTTATATGTAAAATATTATTTTCAATCCAATACACTTTAAAGTACCATTTCACAAACGAAAATATGGCCAAAATCAACAAAAAACCTAGAATGAAAATGGGAAATAAGTACCAAGGCTCTACTTCATCTTTAGGACCAAATAAAACAATGATAATAAGGGGAAATAAACTAGAAATCCTTATATCAACTAATATAGTAATCGGATGTTGCCTCTTATACATCCTTATCACTCACTTTCGCAAGTTCCCCAATTTGTCGTTTCAACTGTTCTGCCTCTCTCTTTGTTAGTCCTGGAATACTATGAGAAGTCGCTGCCGTTGAAATTTGTAATTCTGCTAGCTCATATTTTCTCATAATCGGCCCTTGTTCAATCGTCACATGCTGAACACGAATCATTGGAACTAACACACGCTTTACAACAAACATCCCTTTTTGAATTTCAATCTCTTCTTCATCTAATCGATAGCTATAATAACGCTGACGTAGTTTCGGAAAGATAAAATAATCTAGTGGCGTATATATAATCGTGGCAACGACCAATATACTAAACAACCAACCCCACCAATTAAACTTGATCATAAAAAAGAGATATGCTAAAACGATACTTACAAGTACCCCTGCACCAATTAATGCATGGATTTTCCACACTTTGACCATATTAGGATGAATTTCATTTTCTAATGACTGCATTTGATCACTCCAAATTTAGAAATCTATTAAATATGTATACTTTGTAATATGCCATAATCATACAATACAAAACAAGGAAGAATAAACATTTTTTGTAAAAATAAAACTTGTTATTTTCTGAATATGTAGAATACAACCAACAATAGATTAGATTAGATTTACGTATTTTACTTTTCCAGTCATTGAATATTTCCCTGGATTTGAGTCAATATATTTATGATAGGACTGAACCTTTTAACTATATTACACTATTATTAATGTGTATATTAAATTATAAGTATATAGTGAACCGTTGAAAGTAAACTTTTAATAATAGATAAAAATACTTTGTTATCCATATCATCCGTAAACATAAATATCCAATAAAGATATTTAATTACAAATATCTTTATTTAATTTATAATTATATTTAGAAAATAGAATAGGAAGGTCTTGGTGATATGTTAGGTATTGATGTTATAAAAACAACAGAGGAACTAATTATTAAATGGCAATTAGCAAAAGTTAGTATTCCATTAAATGAAATTATTGAAGTTACTGAAGATGATACTTATGCTGGTATTGAAAAAGCTGATGCGATTCGAATAGGAACAGCATATGGCACAACTGATCGCATTTTAATTAAAACTAAAAAACAGAATTATATATTATTTACCACTAATAAGGTTTCAATTTTAAATAAAATAAACGCTTAATTACTTAATGATTTAACATGATTTTTTAGAAAAAAAGGCGACTAATGTAAAGTCGTCTTTTTTTTCTTCTTATAATAAATATGAAAGTAAACCTCTTATTATTAGTTTACTTTCAAGATACTTGTTAACTAAATAATTATCTTCAGCAAAATAGGTTGATTTTTTCTACCCCTCGTGAATTTCTTTAATACTTTTTCCTTCTAAAAATGCATGTCCCGTTTTAATTTTTTCTACTGTTTCAAATCCATACTTTTCATACACTTTTTCTACTGTTTCGTTAATTGGGATCACCCAAAGATTATCTAGTCCTCTATTCATTACTTCACTTTGAATAAAATGAATGAGTTCACCTATTAATCCTTTACCTCTAAACTTTTCAATTGTAGCTACACTTTCCATTCGAGCCTGTTTTTCATGTTCAAAAATACAAGCGATGGAACATGCTACTCCATTGTATCTAAGTAGATAGTGAGTGAATGCTGGATGTTGGAATTCATCTTGAAAAGCTTTTTTTCTAACTTCGCCTCCTAACTCTTTTATACTACATTCAATATCTAAAGCTTCTTCAAAATTTAATTCAGATACCTTTTCAATAGTAACTTTTTCATTTTTATCTTTTTTAGTCAATTTCTTATTCCATAATTGGATTGGACTTATTAATTCTTCAAACCCAAAATTCTTTATTTGTAATTCAGAAATCAGTTTTTCTTGCATATCTAAGTTGTATATATAAAATCTAGGTATTATATTTTTAGTCTTATAGAAATGAACTACTTCATTTACTATCATTTGTGGATTCAAACTTACTACACTTACATGTGCATGATTTGCATCATAATAACATGGGTTATTTTCATTATAAAATATAGAACCCCATGATTTCTCTATTCGGCTAGTAAAGGTTTCAAGATATGCAAAATCAAGCTCAAGAACATTCTTTAAACTAGTCATACGATATTCCCTCTTCTCTATTTTTTCTTTAATATCTTCTGTACTTTATTATACATTTAAATATTTTAATTTTTAGTTTTTTAGTTAAAATATATCTCATACCATTCAAAAAAATATTTTCAAGAAAAAATGAAAAAGAAAACTGAACTAAATTAACCATCTAGTCCAGTTTTCTTTTTCTTGTATAAACGATTTATTAAATCAATAATCCAAGAATTAATAATAACTACTGTGAAAATAACTAAAATAGCAACAATATTTTGATTTGAAGATATGTATGGTATCAGTGGGCCACGTACCACCCAAAAAAATATAAGAGCAAAAACTAAAGACCAAATAAATTTCAGCATTAATTCGTCCCCTTTTCTAATAAATATAGCACAAACAAATTAAAATTTTAAAAATCAAATGTAAACTTTTTATTATTAGTTTACTTTCAAATCCTCTGATATCCTCAAAACCAACAATAAAAGTATACATTCAAAACAATATAAATAAAGGGATTAAATCCCATGCAAGCAAAAAAACGAGTATCTCATCACTATTGAGATACTCATCAAAGAAAGCATAAATTAACTAGTAGTATTTAGCTCCTTACTGTATTTCTTTACAAAAAACGCCATTATTAACGTAATAATTCCTATACTTAAACCAAGTAATTGATCTAACGAAATTACATCACGAAAAATCCAACGTATAATAAATCCCATACCAAATACTAATACAAGTAAAAAACCAAAATATCTTAGTCCTCCATATACGTCTTCCATACCCACACCCCTTTTAACTTCACAACTAAATTATACCATATTGTGGAATTCAAGTAAGGGTATCTAAATCAGTTCACATAACCCCACTTATCAGTAGCAAAAAAGAATCCAAAGATCGGATTCTTTTTTATTTTACTTATATATGACGGGACCCCTATATATGCTATAAAACAATAATCTGTACAAATTGAATATTTTTATATCGAAAACTATGAATATTTTTTCCACAACATAAACATTCATACAATAAAAAGGCACCTTTTTAACTTTACTTATTGTACACCATATTGAATATAACTCGCATCATAATAAATCCATTCATTTGTTCCTAAACAAAGCCAGCCATCTTGTTCACCCCATACTCGATACGCTTCTCCATGATGTAATTGACGTATAATATTCCCGCTTAGCGATGGTACATCTCGTAAATTTACGTTATCTCCAGTGATAGTAGCAACGTAATGTTTATACTGAATATAACTAGGATCATCGTAAACCCATTCATTGGTCCCTAAACAAAGCCAATTATTTTGTTCACCCCATACTACATATTCTTCTCCATGGTTCAATTGACGGATCACACTTGCTTGTAAGGATGGACCACTTCGTAAATTAACATTATTTCCATTAATGACAGCAATTCCATATACCGATGTTGCGTTGCCAGATGATGATCCACCATCCTTTAATGCATCTAAAGAAATAGCCGCTGATACATCACAATTCCCTACCCCTGAAATATAACCAGAATCTGTATATTGCCAAGCTGTCCATTTTGTCCACCCACCACAATCAACAGGTGGAGTATTGGAATATCTTGCAACCCAAAGTGGCACATCACTTAGTCCACTAATCCCAAATTCAGTGATATACCAAACACCTGTATATAACATTACATTTTTCCCAGTAGCTTGTTTCACATAATTAATAAAATCTCTTGCCCACTTGGATAGAAATGCTCCGGTTATGTTACTTGTATTTGAATTTGTTGGAGATTCAAAATCTAAAACTGGTATAAGATCCGTTTGATTTTCTTGTAAAATATTAACAAAATACTTCACCTCGGAAATCGCATCATTTTGATCCGGGTGAGCAAAATGATAAGCTCCTATCAATACACCAGCACTTCTCGCCGCTTGTACATTTTGAACGAAAATAGGATCTGTATAACCTACACCTTCCGTTGCTTTCGCATACGCTGCTGGAATCCCTGAGGTTTTAACAGCATTCCAATCAATAGTCCCTTCCCAATGCGATACATCAATAAACTTAGTATCTGAACTTGATCTATTTTGCATACCATATTCTCCTATCAAAAATATTTTTCTTCCATATATGGTATGTACGATTTTAACGGACGGACACTATCACATTCTCATCAATTTTTCCTCAAGAATATCACAAAAAGAATCTTATTTTTTATCTCATTTCGAAAGGAAACTTTAGTATATTAGTTTACAATTAATAAAAAAGTTTAATCAAAACCCAATTGGTTTTTTTGAAGTAATGAAATATCGCGTCTTTCTTCAAAACATCGTGACTTTATTTCAAACCCACACAAGAAAAATTAAATTACCTGTGCACTAAGAAGTATAGCGAACAGGTAATCTAGGTGTTTTGATGTTTGTCCCATTTTCAGAACTCACTTCACTAAGAGGGATGAGGCTGATTACGAGTGCCCTGCATCAATGTTTGTATTTTGAATCCCGATTTTTCCTGATTTAATTTTGCTCCGGAACAGTGCAAAGTATACAAGAGTTCCCGTTAAAAATAGTGTTCCGCCTACAATTGCTACTTCATGGAACATATCAGGGATGGTCAATATCCCCATTTCGAACACGAGCCATATTAAAGCACCGTACGTGACAGGTGCTCTCCATTTCCCTAAATTAAATGCCTCTGCGTCAGGTAAATCTTTTCTACGCAAATAGTAAGCCAAAACTGTTATGAAGTATAAAGACGGATGTTGATCCGACTAGCAAAGTCAAAGAATCAGAGAATAGGCTCGCTATAATATCGAGCACTAATACAAGCACAATTGCATTTACCGGTACGGATGTTCTTGGGTTTACCTTTTTAAAATAACGCGAAGCAAAAAACACATCATCCCGCGCCATTGCATAAATGATACGGGAAGCAGAAGCCATTCCGATTAAGCCACATGCGAAAATGGAAATGATAACAAGAAGCATAAACAAAGTGCCAATGAATTGGCCTAGCTTTGTTTTAATAATAAGTGGAAGCGGGTTGACAGAAGCTGTCACATCGGCTAAATCTGAAATGGAAATTGTAACAGTAAAAAGAAAAGCAAATCCAATGATACCGCCAATCAGCAATGCGAAAAATACAGCACGCGGTACATTTTTGCTCGCGTCAATTGTTTCTTCCGAAAGATTCGCCGCGGCTTCAAAGCCGACCATGGTCCACGACCCCATCAGCATAGCGATCACAAAGCCACCAAGGTACGTACCGCTTTTTTGCTCGCCAATATTTGTTAGCATATCCCAATTCGGGGTTGTGAATAGCGCAACGATAGCAAGAATGACAAGAATGCCTACCATACCGATTACTTCGGTATATACTGCAATGTCATTGAGACGAGAAGCCAGTTTTACGCCGAAAATGTTGAGGACAGCCTGTAGCAGTAAGGTTGCGAGTACAATATACAAAAGGGTCTTCCCACCGATATTCCAGCCGAACACATCCGCAATGAGTGGAGCCAGGCCAAAATCAACGGCAGGAATGACAATGACAAAAAAGCAAAATCCGAGCCAGCCGGAAAACCACCCTAATCCTTGATTTGCCAGCCGCGTCACCCATTGATACGAGTAGCCGCTGAGTGGCATTCTCCCTGCCAATTCAGCAATAACAAGAGCGACAAGCAAGTGACCTGCTAATACGATTGGCCACGTCCAAATACCTGCGGGCCCCGCATTGTTTAAAACAAATCCAAAATTCGTGAAAATGCCCGTTGTGATGGACATAAATGAAAACGCGACTGCAAAGGAGCTAAAAAATTTTAAAGACCTTTTTAACTCTTGCTTGTAGTGATATTTCTGCATGTTATTCGTTTCCTGCTTGACTTTTGTGTGCATAAAAAGCCTCCTTCCACTTTTCCTGTACGTTGTATATCTTCTTAGCTTGTTTCCATCCTTTCTCTTTTTTTATCTTGAAAATTCAGTCTTTTTAGAGCGATTTCATTCACTCTCCTCTATTGCAATTACCATACCAATTATACAATTTGCGTCATGCTTGGATTTTGCAAGCTTTTCACTGTTTAAAATGTTGCCCCAATATGAAATTTTGAATAGTTTATTCAAGATTTCATATTCCGTCGGGGACTGATTTTCTGTTTTAAAGATATACAAAAAAGAAAAAGCTAGATCCAGACTAGCTTTTTTACATAATCAGCGTTATTGGTATTCAATTAAAACAAATACTACTACTCAACCATCTACAATTCCCATATAATTGAAATATCCTATGTATAGAGGTGAAATTATGGATTCTTCTTCGTTTTACTCTATTGTGATCATAGTTGCTGCGTTGGTCTTATGGCGTAGAATCAGGGCAATGCATCGTCCTATTAAAGGAAACGGAACCCGTCTTCTCTTACCCATACTATTTTTGTTATTACCCTGCATTCCCATCATCTTAAATCCAAAAGCACATGCCGCTGGCTGGGAATGGATTTGTGCAGTTATCTTTGGGTGCCTTTTGTCAATTCCACTTATTTGGACCACTAACTATGAACTCCGATCCGATCAGCATATTTATGCTGTAAGAAACAAGAGCTTTATCATTACCTTTCTCATCATACTTATTATCCGATTTTTACTTCGTGATTATTTAAAATGGCTAGGTCCAGAAACAGAAGCAGCACTATTTATGACTGTAGCGCTGGGGTATATCTTACCTTGGAGAATTATCTCTTTCATCAAATTTCGTCAACTATACAAAAGTCGAATCCAAACTAACGACAACATTGACTTCCGATAACCCCACTTATCAGCAGTCAATGTATCTCGAAACCTATAAAAAAAGTCCCTACAGAATATCTGAAGGGGCTTTTTACTCACATAATCATAATCATCATTATCAATAACAAAGTAAGGCTCACTTTTTATCTATGACTCCTAAACAGAAGTAATCATTACCGTACCCGATAAACGAAATTATAGGTAGTTAGTTACACCATTCTTATTCATTTCATACAATATACATTGGTTAAATGACTACTCTTTTATAAAAGGAGGTGCACAAATGATTCCTTATTCTGGTATGCCGTCTCAAATGTATTCGGGACGGATGTTGTCTACAGACAGTCAAATACCTCAAATGGTACCCACCCAGTCCTTGTTGTTGCAAGGCAAACAGCTCGTAATCAAATTGAAATAACTTATGACCAGCCTACTGATTTAGAATCTGCAATAAATGTAAGAAATTACTGGATTAGAAATAATCTAGATAGACCAGCAGTTGGAGAGCTTGTGGAGATAAAAAAGTAAGTTCAGCTGATACCTCATGCAAAAAAACACCGTCTTTTCTGTTCGTTCCCTATAAAGATTCTACTCTTACAAACACAATTAACACAGTTCAAATAAATTGAACTGCGCTACTAAAGTTGTTTAATATTGTTTAACCTAATCCCATTTTGAACAATCGAATTACAGCATTTTATATATCTCAATTAAGTTATCGTCAGGGTCACGAAAATGTGCAACACGCGCTCGCCATTCCTCACGATCATGCGGTTCATTAACAAATTCAATTCCTTTTTCTTTGAAACGGTTATAAATCTGATCGACATCTTCAACTTCAAATTGAAGCAAGAATTTTGATTGGGACTCAGCTTCTAAAGGCTTATTTCCTTCTCCGACCAATTCGGCCATCACGTTTCGAGATACAAGCTCAATTTTCGTTTCTCCATTATTGAAAAGCGCATATTCCATGTTTTCCTCGTACCAACTCACTGGAAATTCCAATAGATCTCTGTAAAACACGGCACTTTTCTTAAAATCTTTGACCAAAAGTCTTATTTGCAACAACTTCAAATCAATCATCTCCTAAAAAATACTATTGAAGAGCCAACACCATCGTCATTCATTGAACATTTCGTTACTGATTCCAATATCCCTTCATGTTTCATGTAATTATCCTGCTGTGTTATCTGTATAACAAATGAAACAACATTATTATCATTCAACACTTTCTATCGTGATACAGAAAGAATATTCTCTATATGGTTAAGTTTTGAGATTAAAGCTTTAGAAAATAGAATAAGGAAGCACTCTTCATCAATTAAAGTTGCTTCCTACCTTCCAATGTGCCATCAAATGCAGTTGTCTAGAACTACAATATATATTCGTTAAGATTAGACTTCTTAAGTGTAGCCCCAATAGTCGCTACTATCGTGAAAATTGAATCACTATATATTCTATGTTTAGCTAGTTTTATTGATATGTAATATTAAATATTTATTTTGGTTTTGCAACGCCCTCTACATGAATACATGTACTTTTTCATACGGATATTACTCACCTTTATAGGCTCATCATATCCGTATGTCTAAGCAAATGTATTAAAGTTTTTGTACCAAAAGATACAGTTTAACGTTTGATGGCTTTTAAAATGTCCTGGTATTTCCATGATTTTGAGCTACCTGACTGGATTTTATTTGCTAATTCATTCGTGTAATTTGTTGTTGCTGCCGCAAATTTATTACGATCCCACTGGTGATCTTGAGCGATTTGTGCATCAGACAGATTATAGTATGAATAAGTTACTCGTCCTTGCACATCTGGAATTGGATCATCAAAAGTTGTATCAAGATGGTACCATTTTCCTTCAATTTTCACTTGATTCCAAGCATGTGGTTGTCCATTTCCAGTTCCTGTTACAATATGATTTTCTATTCCAGCCTCTTTTAACAATTGATAAGTTAATAATGCATATCCCTGACAAACAGCAGAACGGTTTGCTAAAGCTTCATACGCTGTATAAGCTTGGAAAGAAGTATCATAAGAGACATGTTTTACAACATAATCATGAATTGCTTTTACTTTCTCGTGTTCATCCATACCAGCTTGAACAATGGAATTGATAATTGATTTCGCTTGTGTCTTTACATAGTTCGTTTGTTCTTTAGATTCACGGTATGTAATCTTTAATGTAAACGTGTAATTTCCTGGAATACCACGAATAGAGTATTGTGTATTTGCGATATTATAATTTAAGTATTCGTTAGATTCGACTGCCTTGTCGTATTCTTTAACAAGTGTATCCATAACTTCATTAATATTAGAGTTTTTGGATTTGTATGTCATTGTTATATTTTCTTCTTGATTATTAATATGCTTTTTTATTTCATTTTGAAATGCGTCTAATAGTTGCCCGTCAGGTCGTGAAACGTTATTTGCATTTGCAGCGTTTGGATTCCAAACACCATTACTTTCAAAGTAATACTTTTTACCATTATCTTGGATCCAGCCTGTTTGCATTGCTCCGCTTCCACTAAAGTAGTACCATGCTCCATTAATTGACTGCCAACCTGTTTGCATTGCTCCACTTCCGTTGAAGTAGTACCATGCTCCATTAATTGACTGCCAATTTGTTTGCATTGCTCCACTTCCGTTGAAGTAGTACCATGCTCCATTAATTGACTGCCAATCTGTTTGCATTGCTCCACTTCCGTTGAAGTAGTACCATGCCCCATTAATTGACTGCCAATCTGTTTGCATTGCTCCACTTCCGTTGAAGTAGTACCATGCCCCATTAATTGACTGCCAATCTGCTTGCATTGCTCCACTTCCGTTGAAGTAGTACCATGCCCCATTAATTGACTGCCAATCTGTTTGCATTGCTCCACTTCCGTTGAAGTAGTACCATGCTCCATTAATTGACTGCCAACCTGTTTGCATTGCTCCGCTTCCGTTGAAGTAGTACCATGCTCCATTAATTGACTGCCAACCTGTTTGCTTCGCGCCGTTTACATTGTAGTAATTCCATACCGATCCAGTTTGTTTCCACCCTGTATCAGCACTTGCATAAGTAGCTACTGTTGACCCCATAACTGTTAGACCAACTGCCATAGCTAACATTTTGATATTTTGTTTCATAAATTCATATTCCCCTTCTGTTGACCTATTTATCTATCAAGCATTAACAGTAAGGGCGTTGCAAAACTAAAATAAATATTCAATATTATAAGTTTTTCGTTTTCATAGACAATATTAGCGACTAAACAACAAGATTTGAAGTGTACAATTATAATATTATAACAAAAATTCCAATCATTTTTCATGCGATATTGCATAAAAACGATTGGAAAGAAAATAGAGGTTGCCATTCACTTGTTTGTCTATCAATTAACTGTCCTGCTGTTTTATTCGCATAACAAATGAAACAACATTATTATCATTCAACACTTTCTATCGTAATACAGAAAGAATAGTATTTTTTCGTTTTTTGGGTAATGATTTGCCTTAACTTGATGAATCCCTTTTTTACATATAAGTCGCTGCTATGAAAAACAATATGGACTTGCACTCGTTTTCTCTCTCTGGTTTCACTTGGCATGGAGAAAAAAAGAGCTGACCGCTTCTATCCATGATCGAATCCTCTCTCCTACCCAAAAAGAATGGTTTTCTATCAATTTTTCATTTTATATAATTTTGATTTCCAACATACAAATTACGGTTATGAAAACAAAAGCAGATCTCCACTCATTTTCTCCTTTTGTTTTCACTTGGCATGGGGCTAAAAAAGGATCTGACCGCTTCTACGCATGGCCAGATCCTCTATTCCCCCTCTAAAAAGAAAAGGTTTGTCTTTTTTCTATTTAGGTTTCTACTTATTCTTATACCAATCTAACATACACTCTGCATCTTCTAAACGTGTATGCTCTAATTTATAATTTGTGGATGCACTAGAGAAAGTCTGCGAACATAAATGCGCTCCACGCTGAAAATAAGATTGCGTTTTCTCGATTGATTGTACATGTCTTCTTCTTACTAAACCTGTATATTTAGCAATGTTACGATACACCATCGTTAACTGTTCTCCTTCTACTCTATAGCCACCTGCACGGAATGTCGCATATCCGAGTGACAAAAGTAATCCAAACAAAGGTAACAGTGTCCAAATCACAAAATATTTTTCAAAATATACACTTGCACCTGTAATCGGAACTGCTAATATACAAAAGAAAAGAAAACTCTCTAATAAATAGCGGCGCAGTGCCGTTTTTGGCAAGGCTGTAACATTTTGATTTAGTTCATATGGCAACTGCAAATGAGCAAGCAATTCTGCGACGCGGTCTTTCCGAATGACCGGATGAAGCGTAACATTCTCCTCACCTTTTTCATTGTTTTGAATCACTTCTACATGTACAGAGCAGTAACCAAATGGTTGACGGAATATCCCTTCTTTTATCGTGATCCCTTGAATGCGGTGCAGCTTTAACACAAGTTCTTTTCTTTCTAGAAGTCCTTGTGAAATGCGAACTTCATCATTTTTCCGATGCACGGTAAATTTCGCGTGCTTTAAGGCGTAACCAAATGTGGATACAATCCAAGAAACAACAAGTAAGACCGCAACCATATAAATCCAGCCATACACATCATGATCCATCACATATGTTTCTACTCTTTCTTTCATCCATTTCGGGATATATTCATCTACTTGGGAGTAAATAAAGAATAATAAAGAGAACAACAAACCAAATTGACCAGATGTAACGGATGCTAATAAAATCTCTTTCCAAGTCAACTTATATTCCGTCCGATTTTCTTCTGTCAAACTAGCATTTACAGTATCCTCTTCTATTTCTGTATGTTCCTCTGCCCGTTCATTTAACATTGTAATTAATGTTTTTGCTTCGTCAGCTGTAATACCAGCTAAGCTAACCTCAGGCTCACCACCACCGCCAGCTGTTTCAATTTTGAGCTTCGTTAAACCTAATATTTGATATAACATACTTGAACTTGTATTAATCGTCTGTACGCGCTCTTTATTCAAGTAACTTTCTTTTTTCATAAATAGTCCTTGTTTAATGTGCAGTACATTATTTTCGATCCAATATAATTTATAGTACCACTCAACAATAACAGAGATAACTGAAATCACTAAGAAACCTATCGGTACTAAATACCAAAATGGAAATTTCCCTTTTAAACTAAACAGAAAAATAATAAATAGTATAAAGTCTGTAATCTTTAATTCAAGTAACATTGTGATTGGATGCTGCCTCTTATACATCCTCATCACTCACCTTCGCAAGTTCTCCAATTTGTCGTTTCAATTGTTCTGCTTCTCTCATCTTTAAACCTGGAATACTATGAGAAGTAGCGGCAGTTGAAATTTGTAATTCTGCTAAATCATATTTTCTCATAATTGGACCTTGCTCAATTGTAACGTGTTGCACGCGGATCATTGGAACTAATACACGTTTAACCGTAAACATTCCGTGCTGAATTTCTAATTCTTCTTCATTTAACCGATAGCTGTAATAACGCTGACGTAATTTCGGAAATATAAAGTAGTCAAACGGTGTATACACAACCGTCAATCCAATAAGTACATAAAACAGCCAAGCCCACCAATTAAATTTAATCATGAAAAAGAGATAAGCAAGGATTACTAATACACTTATGCCTAGTTCAATTAAAACACGAGCTTTCCAAACTCTGACCATATCAGGATGAATTTCATTTTCCAATGGCTGCATCTAATCACTCCAAATTTAGTAATCTAATATATGAATTCTCTCATTTTACTATTTTACAGAAAATTACATGGAAATAGAAATGTTTTTATTATAATTCTTTCTTTTCATCATCTTTCTTCTCCGGGATGAAATAGCCGAACCAAATAAACCAAATGAGGCTAATCAATGCTGTCCAGTCTTTTTCTCCTTGAAACACATCAATTACATTCGGAAACTTATAAACTCCAATTAACCCAAGGAAGCCAAGCCACCAGTCTTTTCGAAATTTCATCTTTTCCTTCTCCTCTCTACCGATTCATTGATTCTATCTATTTTCGATTCCCAATATCCGCATCTCGGCTATGAAAACAAAAGAAGACCTGCACTCATTTTCTCTTTTTATTTTCACTTGTTGTAAAGTAAAATATAGTCCCTTCTTCACTTGATTGTAACGTATATTTTATATTGAGCATTCTAGATATATCCTGAATGATTTTTAATCCTAGCCCCGCTCTTTTACGATTCATATCGAAACCAATTCCATTATCCTTAATAGAAACAACCTTATTTTCAATGGTTATCTCAAGTTTCTTAGCTTTTGAATGTTTTAACGTGTTCTGGAAAATGTTATCAAATAACCTTTGAATCCATAAATCGTTACTCGTCCATATTAAATCCTTATTTATTGGATTATATATTAATTCAATATCATGAATACTATACAAATAGTCCCACTTTTTAACCATATCTTCTAATAAATCGTGTATATTCACCTCATGATTTAAAACATAAGAACTCTCTAATGTATCAGTGGATTGTAAATTAAATTCATTGGTTAATTCTGCAATATACTGTATTTGTTGATATAACGATTCTAGTATTGGTGCTTGATCATTATATTGACCTTCTAAGTAGAATAATTGTAACCTAACAGCTGTTAAAGGTGTGTTAATATCATGTCTTAATTTATTTAAAAGTTCCTTTTTTATTTCCTCTTGCTGTTTAAGTTCTAATTCTCGATATGTAGTTCTTTCAATTAATAAATTTACCGCCCTGACGAGTTCCCCTATTTCATCGTCGTTTTTAACATCTAATTTATTCGGAACCTTTTCATCACTAGCTAAATTTCGAATGGTTTTATTCAATATATTTATTTTATTTAATAGTGAATTAATGGATTTCGAAAATAAAAAGGCTAACAATAATAACGATAAAAAAAAGACGCCTAGCATAGTAGGATATGCAAAAGATTCATGAAATGGAATATTGTTATTTTTCGTTTTAAAGGCAAGATTATAAATGACTGACATAAAGATACTAATCAACAGTAATAAAAACGGTACGCTTATAACAGCAGAAAATAATAATAACTGGTATTTTTTCTTTAATTTCATTTCTTTATATAGGTATTTAATCTATACCCTTCTCCATATATATTTTGAATAATTTCACCCGTGTTATCATTGATTTTTGTTCTTACTTTTTTTATGTGCACATTCACGATATTTTGATTTCTATCTTCGAGTTGCCATAAATAATCAAAGAAATGTTCTTTCGTTAAAATACGATTCCTATTTTCATATAAATAGAAGAATATTTTACGCTCAATCGCAGTAAACTCAACTTCATTATGTAAGTTATTGTTGAAAACTTTTTTATGCTCAGCATCAATATATAAATGTTTGATTTGTGTAAAAGTACCATAGCGATTATCTAGCATTTTCTGCATTCTTAGTAATAGTTCTCTAGGATCAAAAGGCTTTATCATATAATCCTCTCCGATTGTTAAACCTTGGAGTTTGCTGTCTATATCGCTTCGAGCAGATAGAAAAATAATTGGAATATTTAGTCCTAGATTTTTTATTTTCTTTGTAATTTGATAGCCATCTTCACCTGGCAACATAATATCCATTATGACTAAATCTATCTCGTGGATGATATCAATAACTTCTTTTCCTTCTTTCTTCCAACATACATAATACCCTTCGCGTTGCAAAATCTTTTGTAATACATCTCCAATCATTAAATCGTCTTCAACAATTAAAATTTTATATCCCTTCATCACATAGACCTTCCATTTTCAAAATAAGAATCTCTTAATGTTTTTCTACTTTTTTATTGATAAAATCCATGGCAAGATTATATATCTCATCAGGCTCATATAAATAAATGCTGTGCGTACCTTGAATTTTTATTACATCTGCTATCAATAGTTGCTCTGCAAACTCCTCATAATCTTTGTTTTTTTGTTTTGTATATTTCGAATTTTTATTTTGTTCAGCGATCGCATCTAAAAATAAAATAGGTGTTTCTTTTGGTATCGGTAGGTTAACTGATTTTTTACCATTATTGTAACTCTGTAAAAGCTCTTGCTCCATATCATTATTAAAAAATTGTTTATATGATAGTGCTTTATACATTTCTTTTTCATGTTCAGTTAAAAAAGATTGCCGGATCACCTCGGGATTATACGTAACAGAAGGAAAAAGACGATGTACACCCATTTTCGTTAACAGATTGAATCCTCTTACTTTTAATGAATCCACTAGGTTCATTTTATGAGTTACGTATTGCTTCGGTAAACTAATATCTAAAGCAATAATTCCCTTCACTTCATTTGGATACTTTTGTGCCCAGTAAATTGCTTCGATACCCGAGATAGAGTGTGGCACTAATATATACGGAGGTTTATTTCCACTTTGTATGAGCGCTTCTCTACTTTGTTCTAACATCGTATCAATATCTCTATCATCGTGAAAAGCATCACTGTATCCATAACCGGCTCTTTCAATAACCGCAATCTTGTTTTCTTTTGAAAACTTGCTATATAGTCCTTTCAGTTCATAAACAGGAGCAGCTATCCCAGATCCAGACATAAATACATATGTATCCTCACCGCTCCCTTCCTTGTATACATTGATTTTTTTATTATTAAAATTGACTAATGTTCCCTCACTTTTGATTAATGACGATTCTTTACTTAATTGATAATTATGGTATATAAAAACAGATAGTAACACCAGTAAGATAACCGCAATCGACACAATACATATATTCTTTAATACTTTACATAATTTTCTCATAGAATTCTCCTTTCAAGCTATATTGAAAGGATACGATACAAAAATAAATTTCTAATAAATTTTTCTAAATAGAAATCATTTGTTTGTAAAGGAATAATATGCGCCCTTAATTTTAAGCCTTCCAGTCAATGACTGTTGGCAAGCTTTTAAAGTTGTTTCTGTAATGTTTAAAGAAATGAAAGTATTATTTTAATGAACTACATGCTACTGATTTAAAACTTTAATTTATAACGAATTACCTATCAATTTCGACAGGTTTTTTATTGTTTTAGAAGGAATATTATGGTTAATGCCGAATACTCCTGTTTAATAAATTATATAGAGAGATTTTAAAACAAATATAGTGAATAGTGTGCAGTTGAAACTCTAAAAGTGTATGAAGCTAGTTTTCATGTAGACTCTTATATTAGATCTGATGCTCTTTTAGCCCCAAAAGGAATTGCATAGTAACGAACTAAGACAATGAAATTTAATTCTGATAGTACAGGGATTGCAGAATTTTTAAAGGAGACATATATATGGGATATATTATGGATTTGCGTAATTTGGTTGGAAGTAGACCTTTAATTATGGTCGGGGCGTGTGTCCTTGTTATAGATCATGAGCAGCGAGTTTTATTACAACTTCGAAAAGATAATGGATGTTGGGGACTGATTGGCGGTTCTATGGAGTTAGGAGAAACACTTGAACAAGTAGCTCATAGAGAATTGTTTGAGGAAACAGGACTAACGGCTGAGAATCTGAAATTAATTCATACATATTCAGGGGAAGCTTTTTATTATCAATATCCTCATGGTGATGAAGTCTATAATGTTGTGACGGCCTTTGAATGTAAAGAATATAACGGTCATTTAAGTCATGATAAGAATGAGGCAACAGACCTTCAATTTTTCTCTTTATATGACTTGCCAAAAAATATAAGCCCACCAGATAGACCTGTACTCGAAGATTATAAATTAAAATACTCATACCATCACTCACTTCAAAACAATCTATAAATAGCGTAACACGATTACTTCCATTTGTTGAGCACTACTTCCCCAATCATTTTTCTACATATAGAAACGGGTAAAGAATACATACCAAAAGACCTCCAAGTATAGAGGTCTCTTTAATTTCTTTATAACTGATGTACGAATGATTGAGATAATCCTTTTTTACTAAAATCTCATCCACACTCCAACTCCAGATGTTCTTTTTTTAGACATAACCCCCCCCTTTGGTAAGCATAACCAAAGACGGTGAAACTTCGTGACTTCATTTCAAAGCCACATATCAAATCGATATTCCCTTCCGCTGAAGCAACCGCAAACGATAACAATTCATCGTCACTTCTCCGAGGCGTTGCAACAATTGATAGTTTGCATATGCACCGACCGGGGCACCAATAATCGGCACAAGCTGCAGCATCTTCGCTAAATCGATATAATCGCGGTACTCTTGCTGGAATTTCTCCCAGTCCATATGATTTTCTTTCTCTGTGTCCCACGTTTCGATCGCTTTCCATATTTCCTTGCGATGATCATCACTTGAAAATGCTAATTGAAACACGTGCAGAATAAAAAGTCGCTCTTCTTCTTTACTCGTATCGAATCCATACATAGTCGCTGCATCGAATAAAAATTTAATTTTAATGCTGAGCAGGAGCGGAAAATCGGCAAGTCCTAAAAGAATACCACCAGCTCCTGTTCCGGCGCCTTCTGCTGCGGCAATCTTTTTGTACTCGTCCATTTTCTTTAACACTTCTGCATCTCTTCTTTCGAGCGACCAGTCTGTTTCTTTTAACTTCGGTTTTATAAAATTGGATCCGGCGCTAATACCTTGCACCATCTTTTTAATTGTTTCTGTTAACACATTTTGCACTTTTTCTGGAATTAGCTGTTGTACTTTCGTTTGTACCTTTTTCGAAAATCTGGTCATCATAGAAGAACTTTTCATGATTGTAAGTTTCCACTGCTGTAATTCTTTTATGACCTTCCCTTCATATTCAGTCATAAGTTCATTCCTTTCAGTTTAAACGCTCGATGCGCTTTGCACCGTACTGATATACGAAAGCGATACTAAATACTATGCTAGCGGCAAGTAAAATACAAGTCATGATGATATCTTTTGTTGCGAAAGCAAAAATGATGGTAAATACAACACTGCCTATACATAGAATTGCATTTAACAGTTTCAGAAAATCCTGTTTCTTTTCTTCTACGGTCACTGGATATAAATCAAGCCAAAGTTTTAAACGATGATGTTTCCAAAGGCTTAATAGTTGATAACCAATTAAGTATAGAAATACGATACTCACAATGAAACGCCCATATAAAAACGGTATAAAGTAAAGAATTACACCACCAATAACAAGTAAGCGCATATATAAACCAAAGTAGTTGCCTGATCTTAAAAATGTCCGTGTATACAAATATAAATAGGTACGTTTTTCACCAATCATGGAAAGTACAAAATCAAGCCATTTCCGGCGTGACACTCGTTCTTTTAATGCTGGTACATCGACAAACATGTTGGCGATGCGGTACAGGCGCATCATTTTCTTTCCTTCTTCTGCAATTAAGTATTCCCAGTTTAACGGTTTTCCTTGTACCTTTTGATACATGAAAGCAAGGTATACAACCATTACAAAGAGAATTACTCCGATGTAAATCACTGAAGTTCGCTCAACAAGGAAGTATACAAATAACCCGTTACATAAAAAGCGAACAAACCAATCCGCGCGCTGCATGCCTTGATCTGTTAAAAATGATTTTTCCCATGCTACAAATAAATTCCATGCTTTAACGAGAACAAGTGCAGCCACAATCCATATGTAAGCCCCTCCTGTTTGCTTCATCTGCTGGAAATATAGCGGAGCAAGTGCAGCCGCTACAATTACGATTACATATAGCTGAATCATAAATGTAAAGAGAAATGCTTTTGTAAAGTATGGTTTTAATTTTTCTTCAACTGGAAGTAAATACACAAGATCCGCCTCTTTTAATAACGTTTGAATCGATCCTGCTGTTAATACAAGTCCTAATAGTACCGCCATAACTAGCGCGGTCGGAAATGAAGGAGTCAGTGTTTGCAACCATTGCTGATAATAATAGGCCCCTGCTCCAATGATAAATACGAAAATAAATTTTAAATGATCATTAAAAACATACTTACTATATGTACGAACTTCTTTTAAGAAATATTTGAACCGTTCTTTCCATAATGCTTTGCTATTCATAATCTTCTTCCTTTGTTAACGCAATATAAATATCATCTAGCGTCGCACCTGGCATGTTAAATTGTGATTGCAACTCCGATAACGTTCCTTTCGCACGAATTTCACCTTGATGTAAAATAATAAAGGAATCGCAGTAACGTTCTGCTGTCGCTAAAATATGGGTACTCATTAAAATACCAGCACCGCTCTTTTTCATCTTGTCCATCATTTGGAGTAATGATTGAATCGCTAATGGATCGAGTCCAACGAAAGGTTCATCGACAATATAAAGTGACGGTTCAACAAGAAAAGCACTCATAATCATCACTTTCTGCTTCATACCTTTTGAAAAATGAGATGGGAACCATTTTAAACGATTCGTCATTCGAAATTCTTTTAATAATTGTCCGACGCGTTCTTCATATTGCTTCTCATCTATACCATATGCCATCGCTGTTAACTTTAAATGTTCTTCCAATGTTAACTCGTCATATAATACAGGTGTTTCAGGAATAAAAGAAAAACTAGATCGATACGCTGTCATATCTTCTCGAATTGTTTTTCCGTTAATTGTTACCGTACCTTTTTTCGGTTCCATTAAACCGATGATATGTTTAATCGTTGTACTTTTACCAGCACCATTTAAACCGATTAAACCAACAAGTTCACCTTTATTAACAGAAAATGAAACGTTTTGCAGCACCGGCCGCTTCGTATATCCTCCTGTGACATTTTCCACACGTAATAACTGTCCCATATGACACCACTTTCTTCGTTATATTCATTTGTTTGTACAAAAGCATATATTCCATCAGAATGTATATATTCATCTTACCAAAAAACAAAAGATACTACATAGTATCGAATTTCTTCAAAAAAATAATTTCTTTACATATCCTCTGCAAAACGGGACATCATAATTAGTGAAGAAGGAACACATTGAAAAAGCAACCACCAAGTTGATGAACATAGCCTAGCGAAATCATCATGAAATGGGGTGTCCATAATGGACAAAGAAAATTTACACGAAACCAGATAGTTTGTTTTATTTTAGAAACGGGGTGTCTCGAGGAGAGTATATACTGTTTTATAAAATAAACAAGTTCATTTCATAAAGGATTATCATTTCATTGTAAATGGGGTGTCTAAGGCAGAATACGAGCCGAATTGTCACATATTTCCTAAATAAATGAGGTGTCTGCGAACGGTAGATTATATTAAATGCTTTTTCAATCCCTCTTCAGAAAGCAGGAAGCTGAGTCAGCTTCCTGTTTTTCGTGTTTGTTCTCCTATGTAAGTATGGTAAAATACGGCTAAGACTACTTGAAAGGATGAGAATAATGAATCACACAGCGGATAATTGTATTTTTTGTAAAATCATTGAAGGACAAATCCCTTGCTCAAAAGTATATGAAGATGAACATGTGCTTGCATTTTTAGATATTAGCCAAGTGACAAAAGGACATACACTTGTCATTCCAAAGGTACATAAACAAGATATTTTTGCTTTAACGCCAGAAATCGCATCACATATTTTTTCTGTCGTTCCCAAAATCTCAAATGCGATTAAATCTGAATTTAACCCAGTCGGCTTTAACCTTTTGAATAACAACGGTGAGAAGGCTGGACAAACTGTATTCCACTTCCACCTTCATTTAATTCCACGCTACGGTGAAAACGATGGTTTTGGCGCTGTTTGGAAATCACACCAAAATGAATATACGACGGAAAATTTACAAAACATCGCAAGTACCATTGCAAATAGTGTAAAATAAGGGTAAGAATTCTCTCTATTTTGTACGAATTGTAAACCGTACTATAGAAACATATAAAATACGATTGTACATAACAAGCCTATTCCTCCAAAAGAAATGTACTGCATGGCTTGTTTCTTAGCCCAAAATGCTGGAGGATACGATCTTTTTTGCTTTATAAATAACAATAAATGCATAGCACGTACAAGAAAGAAAAGACTTACGATAAAACAAATTGTTGTCACAAGTTTCACTTTTCTCCCCCCTTGTCTTAAGCATATGCATTGTTTTATACATCATGAATACCAACAAAAAATAAGGAGGTTTCCTTTTATGTCAAAAGTTAAATCCTTTGTAACAGGTATCATTTGTGGCGGAGCTGTCGCTGGACTAGCCGTTCTTTTTTCTACTCCTTCTTCTGGTAAAGATATGCGGGATAAACTAAAAGAAAAAGGAAATGATATAAAAAAAACGCTGGCTGATATTACTGCTGATACAAAATTATTAAAACGTCAAATTGTTGAAACAGCTTCAGAAGGTAAAGAAGTTTTTCAAGAATTGAAAGACGATATGCAGGATACGCTTTCCACATGGAAACAAGATATTTCCCAAAACAAGCTTCATATTGAACAAGAGATTTTAGACATTCAAAAATCAATTGAAAAACTGCAACAAGCAGTTCCAGAAAAAGCGTAAACGATGTTTCATTCTTAGTTTTTGCATATAACAAATATTTTTTATAACTATTTCTCTTCCCGCGACATATCACATAGATATGTCGTGTTTTTATGCATTTACAATATATGTTATCCTCTATTACGTGAAGATAACACATATTGTTATGACACCTAAAACGCTTCCACAGTTATGCATGATTTGTACAAGAATATAATTTTTCCTAAAAATTTTCACAATTCTCACAAAAAGACTTTATTAATTTTTATTTTACTGGCATAATAGATACTAATGAATAAGAATGTAAAAGTGGGTGAGTAAATGAAAAGTGGAGAAAAAGATTATTCGGTAAAAGAAGCCATGATTTTCAGTCAACGCATTGCTCAATTATCGAAGGCATTATGGAAATGCGTAGAAAAAGATTGGCAACAGTGGATTAAACCATATGATTTAAACATTAACGAACATCATATTTTATCCATTGCTTATCATTTAAAAGGGGCTTCTATTTCTGAGATTGCAAAGTTTGGTGTTATGCATGTATCAACTGCATTTAACTTTTCCAAAAAACTTGAAGAGCGCGGCTATCTTGTATTTTCAAAAAAAGAAGATGATAAACGAAATACGTATATTGAAATTACAGAAAAAGGGGAAACATTGCTACTGCAATTAATGGAGGAGTATGCCCCTGAAAATAATTCGGTCTTTAATGGCGCTCTTGCACTTCGCAATTTTTATGGTAAGTTCCCAGAAAATATCGAGTTAATCGCGATTTTAAGAAATATTTATGGACAAGATTTTATCGATATTTTTGAGAAATCACTAGAAAGTATTGAGGAAAATTTTATGGAACACGATCAAAAATTAATTAAAAAATAATATTGATTATTTTTTCGCTGTCATGCGTAAAAATTCTTGCATAATTGGCTGAAATAAGCCCTGTCTATGTAGCGCTTCTGCAGTCTCGTTTACTTCGAGCTGATGTGGAAGCGCTTTTTCAAACTGCTCCAAAAGAGCATCAAACAAAAGTAAGCCTTCTTGTTTCTCTACTATGTATTGTTCGTTCAATTGTTCACAAAGATGCAGTATACGTTCAATATCTTTTTTACGAGCTTTTTTCTTTATAATTAAAGAATAAAATGGACACTTATCTTCATCGATCATTTGAAAAAGAAGTTCTACATAATATTCAGCTTGCTCTAGTCGTTTTACAACGTCCATTTTTCCCCTCACTTTCTAACACAAGGTCTTCTATTTCTGAATTTTATAACACGAACAAAATATCGTATGATACAATATATAAAAGTATATGTATTTTGGCCAAAAGGAGGTATCTCCTCGTGACTCTTATAGAAATTGTTTTTGTCACATTTGCACTTATTGTTCTATTCTACACGAATTTCCTGACACATACACTGTGTGTGCGGAAACAACTATCCGAGAGCCGACAAACGAGCGCTTTTCGGGTTATTAATGTATGTATTACCATTCTATTAATTTCTAGTTATATAGAAATTATATTTCATGCAAAGTGAGGAAGGAAAGCCCCTTCCTCATTTTTTCCTCTATAAGCAAATTATACCTATAATGACTAATAAAATAAACAGTACAACCAATAAAATAAGTGATGAATTCATTCCCCCATCCCCTCTCCTCTTTCCTATATATGCACATTCGCCCAAATTGGTACTCATTCCCAATCTGACAATCTTTATAAACAAATAGGTAATTTTTCTTTATCAATAGGAAAAGACGTCGAAATGTGATATATTAAATTTTGTACATATTGCTTATACTATAGAATAAAATTACCTTCAGCTAAATTTTATCCTCAGCCTCGGTAAGCCCTGTTAAGCAGGCTTTTAACTTTATAAGAAGGCGAAACCAGTGAGACTTAATCGGGCTCTTTTGGACAAGCATCATCTGAAATGAGGACGCTCTCCATTTGTGCGGGATAAATTAAAAATACATAATAGTAGGAGTGTTTATTGAATGAAGAAAGCTATGCTTGCCTTAGCAGCAACAAGTTTGATTGCTTTATCAGCATGTGGATCATCTGACAAAATTGTTACATCTAAAGCTGGTGACATTTCAAAAGAAGACCTTTACAAACAAATGAAAGACAGAGCTGGTAAACAAATTTTACGTGGTATGGTACTTGAGAAAGTACTTGTTAAAAACCATAAAGTCGACGATAAAGAAGTTGACAAAAAATATGATGAATACAAAAAGCAACTTGGCGATCAATTTGACGCAGCTTTAAAACAACAAGGCTTTACAAAAGACTCATTTAAAGAAAGCGTTCGTGCTGAATTAGCGATGGACAAAGCTATTGAAAGCAGTATCACTGACAAAGAATTAAAAGAGAATTATAAACCTGAAATTAAAGCAAGTCACATCCTTGTAAAAGATGAAGCAACTGCGAAAAAAGTAAAAGAAGAACTTGGACAAGGTAAATCTTTTGAAGAATTAGCAAAACAATACTCAGAAGATAAAGGTTCTGCTGAAAAAGGCGGCGACTTAGGCTACTTCGGACCTGGTAAAATGGTAAAAGAATTTTCAGATGCTGCATATAAATTGAAAAAAGATGAAGTAAGTGAGCCTGTGAAATCACAATTCGGTTACCATATCATCAAAGTAACTGATATTAAAGAACAAAAATCATTTGAAGAAGAAAAAGCAAACATTAAAAAAGGCCTAGTTGAGAAGAAAAAACAAGATCCTCAATTCATGGCTGAGCTTCAAGACAAAGAACTTAAAAAAGCTGATGTGAAGGTTGAAGATAAAGATTTAAAAGATACCTTTGAGACTCCAAAAGCTGAAAAAGAGAAGAAATAATAAAAAAAGCTCGGCATATGCCGAGCTTTTTTTATAGGCGCAAATCCAAATATATCGACCGTTTTTCAAAATATATCGGCGTTTCGACAAAGGATATCGACTTTGCGATAAATAAAAACAGGAGCCGTCCAGTTCCCGTTTCCCAACATTCTGTTAAAAAACCCCGAATTGTGGACAATTCGGGGTTTCGTTTACAAAAAAGTGTATTTATTTTTATGCTAATGCAGCTGCTTGTTCTTGCTGATCTACAGGCACTACAGCGTCCGTTAATGCTTTCTCTAGTTCAGCTGTGTATTTCATTTGTTCTTCTTTGCTCCAGCCTAATTTTGCTGCCATATATGCAACGACTGCTTCTTTCCAATCATATACCCAGTGAATGTTGAAGAATACAGCCCCTCTGCGGCGTACGAAGAAGTCAACAGGTTTTGCTGTCATTTCATAATCCATCGCGTATACAAGCGGTACAAGCACGTCTAACGGCATGTTATATTCTTTTGCTTCTGCTTTATGTTGTTTTGCTAAGTTAAAGAGAATATCTACGTTAGATCCATAGAATTTCGCAAACTCTTCTGCTTGCTTTGCTGTTAAACCAGATTTTGTTCCCTCTTGTGCTTTTTTCGCAACGAATGTTGGGAATTGTTTTGATCCACTTACATGTCCACCAGAGATTGGCATATGCTTCGTTTCACTTTTCGAATACGCACTATGTCCTTCTTTTTGTAATAATGACGTTACATAATCTACTACCATTTCAGCCATTTTACGATATCCTGTTAATTTTCCGCCCGCAATTGTGATTAAACCAGATTCTGAAGTCCAAATTTCATCTTTACGAGAAATTTCAGATGCACTCTTACCTTCTTCATAAATTAATGGGCGAACACCAGCCCAACTCGATTCAATATCTTTTTCTGTAATCTTCACAGTTGGGAACATATAGTTAATCGCATTAATGATATATGTGCGATCTTCTGTTGTCATTTGTGGTACTGCTGCGTCTTTATCATAGAACGTATCAGTTGTACCTACATATGTTTTCCCGCCACGTGGAATTGCGAAGACCATACGCTTGTCTGGTGTATCAAAGTAGATCGCTTGCCCTAGTGGGAAACGTTTTTGATCGATTACTAAGTGAACACCTTTAGATAATTGCAATACTTTTCCTCTTTTTGAATTATCTTTTTCACGTAATGTATCTACCCAAGGTCCAGCTGCGTTTACAATTTTCTTACCGTATACTTCATACACTTCTCCATCTAATAAATCGACGACACGTACACCACATACTTTTCCATCTTTATATAAGAAACCGTCTACTTTTGCATAGTTGACTGCTTTTGCACCATGTTCAATTGCTTCTTTCATAACTTCGATTGTTAAACGAGCATCATCTGTACGATACTCTACGTAATAACCGCCGCCCTTTAAGCCTTCTTGTTTTACAAGCGGTTCTTTTTTCATTGTTTCTTCGCGGCTAAACATTTTTCTACGTTCGCTGCGTTTTACACCCGCTAGGAAGTCGTATACACGAAGACCGATTGATGTACTGAATGAACCAAATGTACCGCCTTTATGGAACGGAAGTAACATCCACTCTGGTGTTGTTACATGGGGACCGTTCTCATATACGATCGCACGCTCTTTCCCAACTTCTGCTACCATTTTCACTTCAAGTTGTTTCAAATAACGTAAACCACCGTGTACAAGCTTCGTTGAACGACTTGATGTACCTGCTGCAAAGTCTTGCATTTCAAACACAATTGTTGATAAACCGCGTGTTGCTCCATCTAATGCAATACCAGAACCAGTAATACCTCCACCAATTACGATCACATCTAACTCTTGTTTATTTACTCCATTTAATACATCTTTACGTTGTTTACTTGAAAATTTCATGGTAATTCCTCCCTTTGATAACGAAAAAAGAGACCACAAACTCCGCTATAGAATTCGCTTCTATAGCGTGTTGTGGTCTCTCCAAATCTCCTACCGAATTATTAACTTATCATCATTATAACACTGTTTATAATTATTTAAAAGCTTTTGTTGCTTCAATTGCTTTTTTCCAACCAGCATATAGCTCTTCACTTGTTTCCGCTTCCATTGCTGGTGCAAAGCGCTTGTCCATATTCCACTGCGCCTTAATTTCGTCTTGGTTTTCCCAATATCCAACTGCAAGACCTGCTAAATACGCTGCACCTAAAGCCGTTGTTTCATTCACTTCTGGACGCTCTACTGGAACATCTAACATATCACTTTGGAATTGCATTAAGAAGTTATTCTTAACCGCTCCTCCATCAACGCGTAATGTTTTCAGTTCAATACCTGAATCTGCTTCCATAGCACATAATACATCTTTTGTTTGATATGCTAATGATTCTAGCGTTGCACGGATAAAGTGTTCTTTCGTTGTTCCGCGTGTTACGCCAAATACCGCTCCGCGTACTTCACTATCCCAATATGGTGTTCCAAGCCCTACGAATGCTGGAACAACGTAAACGCCATCTGTTGATTCAACGCGAGATGCGTATTCTTCGCTCTCACTTGCATCTTTAAACATACGCATGCCGTCACGTAACCACTGGATTGCAGAACCTGCTACGAAAATACTTCCTTCCAGCGCATATTCAACTTTACCATTTAAACCCCATGCAATTGTTGTTAATAGGCCATGTTCAGATGCAACTGCTTTTTCACCTGTATTCATTAACATGAAGCAACCAGTTCCATACGTATTCTTCGCCATACCTTCACCGAAGCAAGCTTGTCCAAATAACGCAGCTTGTTGGTCACCTGCGATACCTGCGATTGGTATATTTTGGTTAAAGAAATGATAATCAACTGTATGGGCATATACTTCAGAAGATTGACGTACTTCTGGAAGCATGCTTTTCGGCACTTCTAACATATCTAGAAGCTCATCATCCCACTGCAGGTCATGAATATTAAACATTAATGTACGTGATGCGTTTGAATAGTCTGTTACGTGCGCTTTACCACCAGACAATTTCCATACAAGCCATGTATCAATTGTACCGAATAATAATTCGCCGCGTTCTGCTCTTTCTCTTGCACCTTCAACGTTATCTAAAATCCATTTTACTTTCGTACCTGAGAAATATGCATCAATTAAAAGTCCTGTTTTTTCGCGAACCATATCGCTATAGCCTTTTTCTTTTAACTCATCACAAATTTCAGCTGTTTGGCGAGATTGCCATACGATTGCGTTATAAACTGGTTTACCAGTTTCTTTATCCCATACAACCGCTGTTTCACGTTGGTTTGTAATTCCGATACCAGCGATTTGCTCTGGCTTTACGTCCGCTTCACTTAAACAAGTTGCAATAACCGCTAAAATTGATCCCCAAATTTCTTGTGCATTATGCTCTACCCAACCTGGCTTTGGAAAATGTTGTGTAAATTCTTTTTGAGCTGAATGAACAATTTTACCTTCTTTATTAAAAAGGATTGCACGTGAGCTTGTTGTTCCTTGGTCTAATGAAAGAATGTATTTTTTCATAATCGGTTCCCCCTTATGCTACTTTTCTACTATTTGTATTGTTTTCGCTCTTTTTACTTGTCATATAAGAGATTGCTAGTACAATCACAGTTGCAATTATCACATAAATAAATGCTGCATTTTGTTTTCCTTCAAATACAACTTGATGGAATAAACCTGCAAGTGATCCACCTAAAATCGGTCCTACTACCGGAATCCATGCATATTTCCAGTTTGATCCACCTTTACCCGGAATCGGTAAGAAGAAGTGTGCAATACGAGGTCCTAAATCACGAGCTGGGTTAATTGCATAACCTGTTGTTCCACCTAATGATAAACCAATACTTACAATTAAGAAACCTACGATGAACGGATTTAATCCATCCGCAAATTTATTTGCACCAATTGCTAATATACCAAATACTAAAACGAATGTTCCAATCATTTCACTTAAAAGGTTTGCAAATGTATTCGGAATTGCTGGTCCTGTTGCAAAAACGCCTAATTTTGTACCTGGGTCTTCTGTTTCTTTCCAATGAGGTAAGTAATGTAAATATACGATAATTGCACCGATGATTGCCCCGATCATTTGCGCTGCGATATAACCTGGTACATCATTCCATGGAAGCGCTCCCTTAAAAGCAAGTCCAATTGTTACTGCTGGATTTAAATGTGCCCCACTAATCGATCCTACTGCATATGCTGCGATGGCAACCGCTAAGCCCCAGCCCATCGTAATAACAATCCAACCAGAATCCTTAGCAAACGACTTCTTTAAACTTACGCCTGCACAAACGCCGCCACCAAGAACGATTAACAACGCTGTCCCTATTAACTCCCCTAAAAATGCTGACATAAAATCCCTCCACAATCAATTTAAATAATTCCAATGTGATAGAGGTAAAATGAATGGCCATTCGTTTTTTTTTCAAAAGAAAAAGATCCACACCTGGCATGCTTCTATATAAAAAATATAGAAACAATGAAATGTGGATCTCTTCTTTTCTCCGTCACGTTTATTAACTTATCTATAATGTTAACCTCAAATGAAAGCGGTGTCAATATATTCTTTTCACATTTTCGACACTTTTTATTTTTCTCAACATACAAGCCACTGTTACGAGAAAAAAGCGGTCTTTCACTCACTTTCTCCCTTTGTTTGTACAAGGCATAAGGCGAAATTAGGTACTGACCGCTTTTTTACACAGGCGGATCCTCTTTCCCGCCTAAAAGAAAGCTTTTATTTCGGTTTTCCCACATATAAATCGCGGCTTTGTAAACAAAAGCGGTCTTCCACTCATTTTCTCTCTTTGTTTTCATACGGCATGGGACGAAAATGGGTACTGACCGCTTCTATGCTCAGACGAATCCTCTCTCCGCCTAAAAGAAAGCTTTTTCTATTTTTGGTAATGTTTCCAGAGTTCTTTTTTCGACGTTGTAATTGCCGTCGCACCAGCGGATAACGCTCTTTCTACATCATCAACCGTACGAATAAATCCGCCTGCTAAAATCGGTACGCCCGTCCGTTCTTTTACCTCAGCAATCACACCTGTTAAAGCTCCGGGAAGCACCTCAATATAATCCGGTTTTGTTTTTTCTAAAAGATTACAACTTTTTTCCATTGCACTCGAATCAATTAAAAAGATACGTTGAATCGCGACAACACCCTTTTGCTTCGCTTTCATAATTACACTTGCCTTTGTCGACAATAGTCCATATGGCTTATACTCTTGGCATAAAAACTCTGTCGCATGGCCATCGCTTTGCAAACCGTGAATTAAATCGACATGTAAAAATACCTTTTTACAATGCTGCTTCGCAAGTGCAACAACACTTTTCAATTGACCGATATGAATGTCTAAAATAACAATATACTCATAAGAACTATATAGTAACTTTTCTAAATCTTTTATTTGCCGAACAGCTGGCAAAATATTTTGTTCATGAAATTCCATTCAAAAATTCCCCTTCTTTACGTCATCCTACCTTTTATAGTACACAATTTAAGCGAAAAGAAAAGCTAGCAAGAGAAATTTTTAATTCTCATTCTTGTCGCGTTGTGTTGAACAGTCGATATCCTATGTCCAATTGCCGATATATGACGTGAAACGGTCGATATATCTTAAAAATCGCCAATATAATGATGGCGCAAAAAAAGAGTGAATAACCGATTAGTTACTCACTCTTTACTAGGATTAAAGCAACACAGAATCCTTATCACTCTCTTGATTACGTCTCTCGCGTTCTTCTTCTAAACGCTTCATATATACTTCTCCTTCTTTTTCAATAAACTCGTTATCCATATCTTGCTCTTTTTTCGAAGTATATAAAACCATGTAACCACTTACGACAATCCCGATAATAACAAGATAAATCCACCATGGTAAAGTTTCCACTCTTCGCCCTTCCTTTCCTGAGACAAGCCTTGTTAGTTTCACTATATGAAGGTAGGACAAGAGTTATGACAATTTCTTTTTCAAACAAGTAAAGCAGTACTCCCATCTACAATCACCGTAGATAGAAGTACTGTCTTTAAAATTCTATCGATGAATCCAAACTGCACCTGCAGACTTGTCTTCAGCTTGTCCTACTACCTCAAACTTCAATCCTAGTTTCGGCAACTTACGTCCTGCATCTGGAATCATGCTGTTGATATACTGCTTAGAATCATCAAATTTCGCAACGCCTGGTAATCCTTTATAGTCAAAGATACCGCGAGTTGGCGAATCTACTTTCCATGCTGGCGTTTGATCAAATGAGAATGCAGCATCGGCAATTTGATAACGCGTACTGCTCTTCACAGTCGGTTGTCCGTTTAATGTCCCTACGATTGCCTCTGGATGAGAATCTACTACGCCTAAGAATCCTTCACCTGGATGAACGCCTACCCAGTTATCTGTAAAGCTTTGATCCGCATACCATACAACCATTCCTGTATTAAAGACTGGGCCACGTGCATGTTGTAACGCCATGTCAGAACCAGCGTAATTTCTCCACTCTACATAGTAGTTATGTTTTTTCTGTTCAAATCCGTTAGACACAGTAAATCCTTTTAACGTCATTGCAGGTTGTCCTTCTGCATCATCAGAGAAAACAACTTTTCCATCTACAGTTAATGCTGCATTATCTAACGCAAATCCTTTATACGCTACTGCAATATCTGTTAAATACTCAAATTGCAGTTTTACTTTTTTCCCTTTGAATTGGCTTAAATCGTATGATTTATCAACCCACTTGCCATCAGTTGTATCCATACCGCCTTTTACGTCTTTTTCGCCCATTCTATCAATACGTGTCTTCGTTCCATCTTCTGCAATAGCGTACACGTCAAGGAAATCATACTTCGCTTCAAGCTCATAGAATGCCTTATAATCAAACTTAGCATCCGTTGCATTTGTTAAATCAAATACTGGTGTCTCAAGTGTTGTATGAATGTCATTTCCTTTTGTACTGTAATAAAATTTCTTACCAAATGCCGATTCGATATTTTTTATATCTTTGTCCGGCAAGTTAACGCGAACGATTCCTGGTCGTTTTGATTTCGTAACACTTTGATCTAAATATGTTGCAGCACCGATTCCCGTGCGAAGTTTATCATAATCTACCTCAACGATATTCGCCCAGTTACCCTTCATATTCTTTTGGAAAAACTCTTTATTTTGTGGTGAAAAACTTGTTGGCTCTGTTCCTGCAATCTTTCCAGCCCAGCTGCCGCCGCTCATAATAGACCAAGATTCAACTGGTTCACCTTGTCCAGTGTACTTTGTATCGTACTCATCCGGTAAGCCTAAATCATGACCGTACTCATGGGCAAACACACCAACCGCTCCATCTTCAGGCTCGATTGTATAATCGTATGCAGCCATCTTTCCGCCCCAATTCGGAACAGAAGCTTGTGTTCCATCAATTGCATATGGTTTTGATCCAAGTTTTGAACGGTGAGACCAAATCGCATCATCTTTCAATTTACCGCCGCCAGCTTCTTGACCCACGCCAGCATGAACAACCATTAAATGATCAATAATGCCATCTGGCTCATTTTTATTACCATCTCCATCTTGATCGTACTGATCAAATTGGTCAAAATCAGCTAAGTTAATCCCTTTTGCTACTGCTGCTTTTAATGCTTCCTTCACAAAATCACGCGGTCCTAAAGGTCCTTTATTATCATGACCGGTACCAGCATCTGCACCATAATCAGAAGCTTTTCCTGGAACAGTAAGCCACTCCGTTACAGTTCCATCAACTGTGTAGCTACCACCTGATTGCTCTTCATAATATTGCTTGAATGTATTAATTTTTGACCCATCAAATAGCGTAAATAGCTCATCACCAAATAACATTTTTTGATAATGCTCACGATTAAAGTCCTTAGAATACATATATCCTGGCGCTTGATCAATATTGTTATGTTTAAAATCGCTAAATTCTACGAGTAAAACAAGCACTTTATCTTTTCGAACAGCTCCATTGTACTCTTCTTGCTTCGCTGGTGTAGTAGGTACTTTTCCATTTAATTTTCTAGGATTCAATCCTGCATCTTGTCCAGCTACTGGTCCTGCTGTTGGCTGCTGCGCCTGTTCATTTTCCTTCATTTTTGCATCTTTTACTTTTTTCATAAAATCAGAAGCTTCTTGCGTAAGACTATCTTCTGTAATGATTTCTTTCCCAGGGTTTTCCCCTTTCTTTTTCTCAACATACTTTTCAACAGCCTTTGACGTCTCAGCTTGTGATGCAGATTTATCAATGACTCCCCGTTCTTTTAATGCTTCTGCCAAACGCTCATCCGGTATTAAATGCTCATCTATCGGTAGAGATGATGATGGCGTTTCAGCATATGCTACATGACTTCCAAAAGCAAAAGTACTACTTAGCACTGCCGCTGTTGCTAATACTGATAAAGGTTTTAACTTCTTATTCTTTTTCAATGCATTTCCTCCCCGTTGTTTGCGAACTATCGTTTTTTTGTCGATAACAACATAATATTCGTATTATAAAGAATATTCAATATTTTTCAACAAATAAAATGTTGAGAAATATTTTTTTATGCAGGGTGAAATACATAAGATAGCAAAATAAAAAGGTTCTGCCCTAAATAGCAGAACCTTTGTTTGAATCATCTTCTTAATTATGAAAGAAGGAACGGGTAATTCTATTCATTGATAGATACAGCATGCTTTTCAAAAAAAGCTTGGACATATTTCATAAACTCTTCCGGCTCTTGACGGAACGGAGCATGATACCCTTTTTCAATAATATGGAATGTACTATTTTTAAATAGTTGATGATATATTTCACCATTTTTCCATGAAACGCTTTTATCATTTCTGCCCCAGATGATTAAGGTCGGCACCTTGATTTCATTTGCATGCATCGCTAATCGATGTTCTCTCATCTTACTTAGTTCACTATAATGCTCTTTATCATCTCTTCTATTTTTCACCGCATTTTTATCATAATCCGTAATGGTAGATACCGTATTTAAATCAACCGATACATTCGGCTTTTGGAAACCTTCTTTTTGCTGGAAGGATTCTATTCCTGTCGAGTCCGCTAAAATAAGGTGCGTAATCGCCTCAGGATATAGGTATGTTAAATTAAGAGAAATCTCTCCCCCCATTGAATGACCAAGCACCGCAAACTTATCATAGCCTAATTTTTTCATTAACTTATAATATATATTTGCTTGCGCTGGAAATGAATACTGAAAATCCATTGGCTTCGAAGAACGACCAAATCCTAAAATATCAACTGCAATGATCGTATGATCTTTCGCTAATTCTGGATAAATATCACGAAATCCATCAGAAGAACCTCCAAAGCCATGAAGCATGAGCAGCGGCGGTTTCCCTTCACCAATTTGCTTAAAATATATCGTTTGTCCATCTATGTCTACCATTTTTTCTTTTGTGTTTAATTTTGTTGCAACAGTATTTTTTACTTCTTCTACTTTTGCTGTTGGTTTCTCAACGATATTACAAATCACTAATACGACAAGAACAATACAACTAATTATATAGAACTTTAATCGTTTCAAGTTAATTGTCTCCTTTCTGTTACTGTAACTATGAACAAATACACTTAACATAAGCTTTCACTTTTTGTCGGTATTTTATAGCCGATACAGTTGTAACTATTTAAGTTACAACTGTATTAAAAAAATATGCTTTCTCTCTAAGTAAGAATGCATTGGAATATTTCTTGTATTTGATTATTTTCGTACTGTTCCACCCTCTTGTAATCATTATAGTTACAGACAAAAAGTAAGTCAATTCTTTTCAGAGAAATTTATATTCCTTTTTAATCTATTAAAATTAGAAGCTTAAAATGATTTTATCGAACATCATTCAGTAGTTTTATAATAAATGGGGAAGCAAAAAGAAAGTAAAAAAAGATGGATCTTTACTTGAGAAATTTAAACATGGTGCCGAGGATGCTTATTAGGACTATGGTAAAATCATAACTGCTTATCCAATGTATTAAAGAATGTGAGGTACCAAAATATGAAATATAATATAACAAAAAATGAAGGCCTAGATTCTTTAAAAATAGAATTGCCAAAAAAACTAGAAATTGTAGCAACATTTTTAGAAAATGATATACAAGGCATTCCCAATTAATTGGTGGTTGCAACAAATTGATGAAGTATTAGATAACTTAAAAGAACATAATGAATTTAAAGGTACATTATGCGCAGTTCAAGTAAAAAAAGATGACACCATAATAGCTGACCTATTTTCCACCCACCATCCCAATATATGTAAAATCGTGACAATCGAATTAAGAAAATTAATTGAAGCTTGGAGGAAAACACAAAAATCTTATAAGGATAACAGTTGAAGTGTCCCCCATAAAGTTAGACAGGTTAATTAGGCAATCTCTTAGGCAAGGGCTCGGTGTACCGGGCTCATGCCTTTTAATTTCCCCTTGATTCGTTTGCGATTATAGTATTCTATATACTTTTCTAGTTCTTACTTAAAATGTTCAACACTTTCAAATTCTTTTAGATAAAGTAATTCTGATTTCATGATGCCAAAGAAAATTTCAATACCTTCGCTATCATAACACTTTCCTTTACGGGACATACTTTGTGTAATGCCACGTTTATTAAGGGAATGACGGTATTGTTTCATTTGATAGTGAAGTGAACCCAAAATCATGGACTTGTCAACATTTACTGGACACTAAGTTAGGTGAATATTATGAATAGGCTTTCTCAAATTCGATAGGAGAAAGATAATCCAAAGAAGAATGCATTCTTTTTGTATTGTAATACAACTCTATATATTTAAATATTTCTTTTCGAGCTTGTTCAGGTTTTTTAAATTCGGCACCTTGAATAAGCTCTCTTTTTACGGTTTTGTAAAAGGATTCCATCAATGCATTGTCATAAGGTTTTTCTTTTCTACTGACACTCGAAACAGCACCATACTTTTTGAGTGTGGCTTGAAAATTACTGCTTGTATACTGAGACCCTTAGTCTGTATGAATAATTAATCCTATTTTCGGATGTTCTTTCTTATATCCTTGTAAAAAAGCGTCTATCACGAGAGAATCTTTCATACGTGTACTCATGGACCAACCAATCACTTTTCTCGAGTACATTTCCACAAATACCGCAAGGTATAAAGTGCCTTTTTGGGTAGGAATATAGGTAATATCACCAACCCATATTTTATTTCGTTGATCCGTCTGAAAAACTTGATTTAAGAGGTTTGGTCTTTCTATGGAAGGTGATTTCTTATTATAACGTTTATAACGATAGCGACTGCCTTTCGCATACAGTTTCATTTGACACATCAGTTTTCCTACTCTTTTTCGGTTTACCTTGATGCCTTTCTTTTCAAGGACTTTTGTAATTCTTAAAGATCCATACCGGCCCTTATGCTCCTCAAATATTTGCTGTATTTCCTCACTTAACACTTCATTCTCTAAAGCTCTTTTAAAAGGTTCTCTCTGTAAATATTCATAGTAACCTGACCGCTAGATGTTTAACGTTTTACAAGCCTTCTTGATGTTAGTGTTTATTTTCTTTTAAATATTGAAACCTTACACATTCTTTTTCTTCAAGAAGACCTGGAACTTTTTTGATAAATCAAGCTCTTTTCTCAGTTCTTCATTCTCATGCTTGAGCTTTTTCATTTCATACTGAGAATGAATCAATAATTCTTTGGCAACCTCTTTTACAAACATATTCTCTTCCAGTACCAGCTGAACTGCAGCCATTTTAAATTGACGATCATAGACTTTTCTACTCATAAACTGAATCACCTTTCTCTCTTAACTTAGTGTCCAGTTTAGTTTACCATCTCCAGATTTTTGGGTTTTTTATGTTTTTGCACTCACTCCCCGTTAGAATGTAAACAATAATAGAAGTGTGGTACAGGAAATAAGTACAATTATTTTTAATGAAATGCAAATGTCGTGAAAGTATCAGAACATATTTTTTAAAAGCTATGAGCCATCTGCTTCTAGACCGGGTGCGACTAAATTTGATAGATTTCATGATACAGAGGCAAAAATACTAGAAGATATAGCTTGTCAAAGTTGTAGTAATATTATTTTAGAATTCAGAAATAGATATCCTAATATTCAACTTAATATACACACAAAAATTGGAATTTGGAGGAGAGAGAATGAATTTACGGTATGATGGGATAAAGGATGGTATGCCAACACGAAACTAGACAATTTTTTCAAGGTGTTCCTGCCTGTACTGAACAGGCCTCAAATAGCCTAGTGTTCCATGGACTCTAACATTGTTACACCAGTTTACGTAGTCGTTCAATTCTAAGGTCAATTCTTCTAAACTTGCGAAATGACGACCGCGAACGAACTCTGTTTTAAAGATTTTGTTGGTTGCTTCCGCTACGTATTATCGTATGGGCAGCCTCTTGCACTTAATGAACGCTTGATTTTGAAGGTCTCTAACGTGTCATGAATCAGCTTGTTTTTGAACTCATTTCCCCGATCTGTATGAAATAAGATAATCCGATTCAGGTTTGTTTTCACCGTTGCGAAAGCTTGTGAAACAAGCTCAGTATCTTTCTTTTTGCCTACGCTATGTCCTATGATTTCTCGATTAAAGAGATCAACTAATAAACATACGTACCTCCACTTTTTGTTCACACGGACGTATGTTAAATCACTTACGACTACAGCCAGCTCTTCTTTTTGGTTGAACTGACGATCGAGTTTGTTTGGAATGTTTTCTTCATTACAGCTAACTCTCTTCGGCTTAAATTGTGCAATTGTATAGTTCGATACTAAACCTTGGTTCTTCATGATTCGTCCAATACGACGACGTAAAATCACATATCCTATTTTTAGTTCTACTTTTATCTTTCATGTTCCATAGTTCTGACGGCTCTCTCAGAAGATTTCTTTCACGAGTGGTGACAATTCATCTACTGGATCTTGTGCTTGTTTGGCTTCATAATAATACGTTGCTCTTGATAATTGTAGGACATTGCACATTGCTGATATTGAGTATTTATGTAGGTTATTCTTCACTACTTTTACTTTCGTCCTAGTATCAACGCTGCTTGCTTTAAAATATCATTTTCCATAAGAAGCTGTTTGTTTTGCTTTCTCAATGCTTCCAACTCTAGTTATTCAGCGGTCTTATTATCTTTCTCTTTAAACCAGCCAGACGTATGATTTTGATTGATCCATCGATCCAATGATGATGGTGTTAATCCATATTCCCTAATGATATCTTTCCTTGGCTTACCATTCTGATACAGTTGAACCATTTGGTGCTTAAATTCCGCTGTAAAGGTTCTTCTTTCTCTTTTATTGTTCGTCATAGTAGATTCTCCTCAAATATATTAGTTGTAGTCTACTTGACCTTAATTTTTTTGTTTAGTTCAGTGTAGCCTATCCAATTATCTGGTTCTATTGACATTTAACAACTTCAGAATTACTATGACTTTAGATAATTAATGGGTTGTTATCCTTGATTTATCTAATAAAACTAATTAACCATTTTTTAATGTTCAAATTTATACAAGGGTTAATTAAGGTGAAATTAAAGTTGGCAAATTACAAAAAAATATAAAAAGGAGTATTCATCTTGATGGAAAATAAACAATTACCTGTTCACGAACCATTAATAAAAGGATTTCTATTTTTTGCGTATCCACTTAGTATTATAGGTGCAGATGAGAAAACTCATCCTTGGATATTAAGTAATTTTATTCAGACTTGCTTCGACAAAGATTTTGCTAAAAGTCCTGTACCATTTACTTTTTATTCATACGACTTCACGATGTCGCCATGGCTTAAGTATGAAAAAATGCAGAGAAAAACAGTTGATCACTTATCTAAGGATATCATGAATTTTATTAAATCTTGTATTGATAATAACAAATACGTCCACTTATATTTAGATGAATATCATGTACCTAATAGAGTGAATTTTAATAAATTAAATTTCACCCATGAAAATTTAATTTATGGATATGATGATATGAAACGTACTTTTACTATACTTGGATTTAATGAGAATATGATTTTTAAATCAACAATAATTTCTTATGATCAATTCCTTAAAGCATATTTAGGAGTTACAAGTCTAATAGAATCAAAAATTCTTAATCAAGAACTACATCCAAACAGTATTGATATTTTTAATACTATTAATACATTCGAATTTAACAACGATGGAAATTACTCATTTAATAAAAAATTAGTATTAGAGTCATTGAAAGACTATAAAGAAGGTAATAACACCTCTGAACGTTTCGAAATGATCAGAGAACCTTGGGACCGTGCATACGGGATGGATTGCTACAAACATTTCATAAATTATTTTGAGATGTTACTAAATAATGAGGCTTTTTACGATATACGTTTTTTACATAATTTATGGGAACATAAACTACTTATGTCTAAACGTGTAGATTTTATGCAAAAGAATAATTATATTAATTTAGAACCAGATACAATTAAGAAATTTGAGACTATTGAAAAGAAAGTACTAAGTCTCCGGAATACAATGATCAAATACTTTATGACTAACAATCGATCTGAGATAGAATTAATTCTTTCCACATTACCAAAAATAGCTGAGCTTGACGGTCATTTAACTAATATACTAATAGAAAGCTTAAGCGAATTCAGTAGTTAATCTTCAATTGTGCAAAAAATAAATATAATTAAATGAACGATATATTAATAAGTTTTGAGGAAATGTATATGTTAAATTTAATATTTGTTTTTAAAGAAAACACTTTCATGAATTGGAATTTTTATGATTTTCTTTATATATAAGGAAAATTACAGCTAAAAAATTGATTAGGACTATGTAAAAGCACATCAGATAATGCATCATGAAAAACCACTATCAGGAGTAAAATCTTACCTGGGAGAAGCACTAGGACTTAGCAAAAAAATTGAATAAGCTTCTGGATCGAATAAAGAATTAGGTAATTAATCACATACATAGAGTTGATCTACTTTCATATTTTGAATGTATTTGTACTTTAAATGATGTACAACAAACTAAAACGGATCAGGCTTTGTATCTTAAAGTAATGGATCTTCTTAATGTAAAGCCAGAGCAATCCATTGCAATTGAGGTATCTTCAAATGTTACTCTTGCAGCCAAAAGAGCTGGAAAGTGGTGTATGATTATTCCTTATAAGGTTACTAAAGAATTAGAATTTGGTAAACCAGATATTAGCTTAACGTTTTTGTAAGAAACTAAGTTAATAGAAATACTAGGGATTTTCAAGAAAACAAGTGGTTTTACTTTAAAGATTCTGATTAAATGAGGATTGGATAATGTATCTCATTTTCGGTTCTGGTGCAAATATATGAAGAATAACACGGAGAATAGTAGACTCCTAACGGAATCGTATTTTATGCTATAAGTCCAAACACTTGGTGGATGAACTCTTTTTGATTTTGGACAGACTGGTTGGTCTTACCCCCGTCAAGTGGACAGCTGTAAAAAAAGACTATGCAGCCATCGAGATTCGATATTCAATCGGAGCTCGATGGTTAAGCCTTTTTTGGAATCGTTTGTAGTTGTAATGATAGATGTATGTTTCAATAGCTTGAA
>NZ_KB895581.1:0-125237 GCF_000374885.1 Bacillus sp. 105MF
GGTTCCAACGTTTTTCCCGAACAATCATTTGAAACGCAAAGCGCTTCGCCTGATTACATGTTTCGATTGTCTCTGCCAATGCATCTACCATTTCATGCGGTACATCTATCTTATAGATCCGTTTCGAAAAATACGCTTTCTTCACCTGTTCTCACCTCATTTTATTTGATAAGATCATTATACACCGAAACAAACATACGTTCTACAAAAAAGAGACGTTTTCTTTAAAAAGAAAAAATCGAGAAGACCCCCACCTTCACTTCGTTTAGAGGAGGGGGTCTTCTCGGTTAAAATGATAAAGTGAAACTTTAATCAGTGGGAGGTTTCTTCATCCCTCACTGATTATTAGTTGAACGAATCGAGCTTTTACGAGCAGTAAGACCCCACCTATCTTCCTCGTTTCTCTTTGTATCTTAAGGTTGAGTCTTACTCTCGTTAATCTCGGTACTCTGCAAAGAGTAGTATTAAAAGCCTTAGGAACCTTGTTTATCAAGGGGCCTAGGCTTTTTTATTTATCATTAACAATGCAAAATAAGGAATAAAAAAGAATGTCCCTGGGGCCAAGTGGGGCTAATTTGGGGCAAATAATTATAAGGCTGGCGTGTGTATAGGAATAGATAAGTGTAAACAAAATAAGAAAATCAATTAGCATATTTTAATTATCTTTATCATCCCTCTCTCTTTTCCTCTACCCTAATTTTTTTAGCCTCCCTCTCCGCTTTTTCAGCCGCTAATATACGAGGTACTGATGTTTTCATAAAAAACTCTGCCATTTTTAATGCTGTTTCCTTGCTTGGTGGGTTATCCAATATTGTAGGTTTCTTACGTTCCATAAAAGCAACTCCCCCTTTCATTTTGAATCTGGATAAGTTCGTTTTGAATTCTGTTTATACCTTTAAAAGCTACAGCTTAGTATAAAACATGATAATTGTAATTCCCCTTTATTGCATAATAAAAAGCCACGTTATTTAAACGTGACCTTATATAACTATTGATTATTTGTATTCCTACGCTTCATTTGAAGCATTAAGCCGCAAAATCTTATATAGATCATCAGATATAATAATATTATTGAAAATATCTTGTTTCAAGTTTTTATTATAAAAATTCTCGGCAACTAAACACACCTTGCGACAAAAATCGATTATTCCTATTCTAATTCTTATACTACAATCATCTTCACTGTCTTCCAAAGACTTACTGTAGGAAGTCATAGTATCTGTTAACTCGAAAACAAAATTCTTGGACTCTTTTTGATTATGTTGTTTTTTCATATGTTCTCTGATATCACTTGATCCATCATGAAGAAGGTTGCAACGCAACTTATAAACGGCATCACCATTAAACTTATCTAAATCCTTAATTTCATCAGGCCATTCGTATTTATATATATGTTCGTTATACCATTTAGTATATCTTTCTCTCACTCCCTTGTCAGGATTTTCGATTTTCCCACAAATATCAGGTAGTGTAAGTGTTAAAGCTAAAGCAGATAGATAATTTTTATTATCCAAACTGCTCATAATTTCTTTTATAAGTTTATCCAAAGTATTATCTCTCCTTCACTATTCAATTTAAAAAATAGTTCTCTATATTATAATCTTCACTTAATAAAAAGCATTCCATAAGGAATGCTAAAAAACTAATTATCATTTACTCAAATACAAAGATATTATCAGTACTATCAACGGCAAGATAAGTAATGTATATCTCACAAAACCATCTTTCAATTTATAAATCATTATTTTATTTTGATACCTTAATTCGTGTTCAGAGTTACAAGTTATATAATCAATATCGATATGGTTTTCCTTTTCTAAAATTAATTTTTCAAAATCTCTATGAAGTTCCTTTAGCTTGTCCTGATTAATTGAATCTGAATCAGCTTCTAATCGTTGTAACTTATTTAACAATGCATTTAACTGCTGATAATTATTTTCAAAATTACTAGCACGTTCTTTATAATTCTTGACCCCTAAAAACATAGTAAAGAATGTTAACGATAAAGACGCTATCAATAAAATTTTTGTTGAACCATCGTTTCCAGTAATAAACCATACCGATAAAGCTAAAATAACTACAGAATACAAATATGACACCTTCTCAAAGAATTCATGCCTTTCTCTCAATCTAGCTGAAGCTTTTATTCTTGCTCTTCTAGTTAAGTCAACTCTTCGTTTCAATTCATAAAATACATCCATATCATTAATAGCTTTTTCTTTCTGTATTATCTGCACAACTTGTTCATTTTTCTGTTGCTCGTTACTCATCAAAACGTCCCTCCACAATTAATCATAATGTAGTTGGTAATGTTGGTCACCATTTAAACATCTCCTCATTTACATTATTATATTAATCTAAAACTATGATTTCTCCTTAATAAAAAGTTCAAAAATTAACAAAAATAGAACACTGAATAATTTTCATCAATCATTCAGTGTCCTTTAAAGACTACAGCTACGTTAGCATAGTCCAGTTATACTGTTTTATTCGATCTAGCATTTCTTTTCAGTGCTAATACTACATTAGAACTATCACTTCTAAATCTAGACAGTGTACCTTCTTCTAAACCCGTCAATGCCTCAAACATATCTTCACGTAGGCTTAATTGATACTCATTTGAAAGTTCTTCTAAAATGCTATTACCATCAAAGACATTATTTTCAAGCAATGCAAGAATTGACTTTTTAATTAAAACTGGGCTTGTAGGCTTGGATTGTCCGTCTAATGGTTCTTTTTTTCTCCAACCATTTTTACTCATTTGTCTTTGCAGATACGAATATTGATTGAAAGTGATTACCCCTAAATTGTATGCTCTTCTAACCATTACTCCCACAGAAACATGCCACTTCTTCTTCATAAAGACATAATGGTCTAGATCAATCGGAAACATACTAACATCTCTAATAAAAGGTTCTTTTGGGAGTAGAAATGCACTAGCAAAATCATTGGCCTGCTGTTCCATTTCTCTTTCCTCATCCTTGGACAATGTAGATAAGTCAAGGTAAGGTTCATGGATCAGTATGTGAGCAAGCTCATGAGCTGCATCAAACTGCCTTCTATATCTACTCCCTTTATCATTACCTAATACTACAAAATAAACATCTGAACCATTTATTTTCCTTGTCTGTGTATATGCATCAATTTCAGAAACATTTATTCTTGAGGTAGAAACAATTATTCCATTTATCTCTAAGAGCTCCACCATATTTTTAATCGGCTTATCTCCTAGTCCCCAAAACTCCCTAGCTTGTACAGCCATTTCTTCTATGCTCATATTATCTATATCTAAAGTAGGTAAGTTTTCTTTAGGCAAATCAATATACTCATTAATAAGCTGATAAATAATTGAAAGAAAGTCTAATCTTAATTTCTGAGCCTCAAGATCTTTCTTCAAAGTTTTAGCAAGTGCTCTAAAATAAGCATTACCTACTTTATCTGTAACAGTGTCATCTTCGAAGTAAAACTTTCTTGGGAAACCTAATACTCCTTCCAATTGGAGCATGACTTCCCCACTAGGTGGACTAATATTTTTTTCATACTTAGAAATCATTTGTTTAGATATTGAAAGCTTTTCCGCTAAATCCAATAAACTCATTGCATTAAAGCGCCTAGCTAATTTCAATCTTTCACCATTAAATTTAGATGTGATCATCTTGAAAAATCCCTTTCTTTCTATGAGAAGAGCGCGATTTTATTCAGATGTTTGCTTTTGCTTTTTCTTCAGCGAAACCGTCATATCATGCTGTTCTTGCTCTTGTTGTTTGTCGTCCTTATCACTATCATCATTAGAAGCAACAGTAATAAAGTCACTCCAATCCTCTTCATAAAGCGTATCTAAATTTTCATTTAATATATTAGCCTTAACGGATTTTAATTCATAGCCTCTCATATCAAGACTAATTACACAAAATTGTTCAATTTCACAAGGACATACCCGAAGCATTTCTTCATGTATTTGACGAGCCTCATCCTCATCGTAAGCCAAATCCCAACTTATCTGGATCTCTCTTCTCTGATTAAAATCTAATTTTTCCTCAAAATTCACATTACATACCCCTGACAATGCAGAAATGTAATACATCGCTTTAGATCTTATCTTTCCTTGTTGCCTAGCCTCAAGATTTTTCTGTGACAAAAAGAAAAATAAAGTTTTAGTTGTTGTATCAACAAGTCCTGCAACTTTCCAGCCATTCCTCTTAGTTTTAAATGAAGTAAACTCTTCTGTATCGTTCCCAATTTGATGAGAATATATAAAACTCCATTTTGCCATCCCATGACCATTGTTAAATCCATAATCAGTTTCTAATCTATCATTAGCCTTATACAACGACGCTTGAATCCTTTGAATGATTTGTCTGATACTATCTCCATTAACATTCAGTTTAAAAGGCAAAGACGACACTCCCATCCTTTAATATTTCGTCTTCTTATTTTTACATTTTATTCAAAAAACGTCAACCTATAAACTTATATTTTTGAAAATAGTCAATAACATTCTTTTTTTAAATTAAAAGGGATATCAATTTCACATCAATATCCCTAAAAATCACACCATACTTGCAAATATAGTCAAACTATTTAATCTCCAAACGATACACAGTTGGTTCTACCTCTGAATAGATTAACTTTCCATCAAGAAGGTTGTATAATTTCAATCCTACTTCATTAACATTCGTATACATTTCCTTCATAACTTCAATTTCCAATCCATCTGAATTTTCCTGAATAACGAAGGATGCAAAGTCCCCAAAGTAAAATACTGCCGATGAATCTACTGATCCTTTCACTGCATCTGTACAATCCAGTGGAAATCCTATTAACATGTAGCTTACTCCACCATCCACACGATCAATTGTTTTTAAAGCCCGTTCCCCATTTGGTAACTTTAAATCTTCGACGTATTCAAGAGCTGCTTTGTTTACAATCCATCTTGCCTTGTTAATTACGTTAGTAGATGGTTTATTTTTTAATTCTTTAATGATTGCTACCGGTTCAGTTTGAGTTGGTGTAAATACTTTTGCTCTATTTAGCAATGATCCAGGGTTAAAAGCACCTGCATTATTTCCATTAAACATGTAATCAATTTCTTTTTTTAGATACTCTTTCTTCATTAATTCCACAATTAAATCCGCTAAACTAACTTCTCCACCACTTAACTTCAACAATTTTCTTTTTATCCTTGAAATAGAATCAAATTCCACAGGAGATAAAACATCTGCATTTAACCCGATACTATTCACTTCAATCTCATTTTCGTTATCACGTTCTTCTGAATGAACTTCAACGTTGATATTTGATTCCTCAGTCAAAACTGGGTACCCTAGATTTCCATCAACTGTAACTACTTTTCCATATTTTCTTAGTAAGTTTTCCTCTTCAACATAACTAATAATTTCATTAGCAATAGCTTTTGGAATAAATGCTTTTCCACTATTTGAAACAGATAACCCTAATGAACGAGCTTCTTTTTCACTTATATTACCTGTCACATAATTTGCAAAAGCTGAACGAATTTCTTTATTATTTTTAATTGTTGTAGTCATGATATAATTCTCCTTGTATTTTGTTTTTTGATTGAGCATAGGCTGTTGGTCCAGAACAACCTATGCTTTTTTGTACTTATTTAAATTTCACTAACATATTATCGATTTGCTTAAGTAGCTGCTCCCGTTTGTCTAGCTGTCTCCATACTCCGTTTCGTCTTTCCCAAACCTGGCCTTTTCTTCTTTTTATTAGATTTTTTAATTCCGTCATATCTCTAGATTCGTGGAATTTAGATGCACTTTCATAATGTCTAATCATTTTTTTACACCTCCTTTCAATAAATTTAATGATCTATTACCTTTGCTATAAAACTATTATTTATCCTGTTCCGATTTAATATTTTGATATGCTTCGACTAGTTCCATACACAGTTGATGATGTACAGGATCTCCCTCTTCAACTGCAGTATTGTACTTTTGAATAAGCTTATCTAATTTGGATCGTTCCTTTTCACTTAATTTATCGAGGATAGATTGCAAACAATTCCCTATCATTTTCCACACCTCCTTTTTAGTTAAATTCGATAATTATCGACAAAATAAAGGTATAACATCCCCACTTTTTTCAATAATGTTGGTAGTACAACAAATGAAGTACAACAAGCCTCCAATCCTTGATATGAATGGATTTATAGGGATTTTTCACTTGTCACATTTGTTGTATTCTAAACTGTGTGACAGATAATGTGACAAGCCCCAAACCCTTGATATAACTATGTTTCTAGCTCTTTTTATAGTAAAACACCCCCTTTTATTTTTTAAAAATCTTTCCGAGGTGCACACGTGCCTCCCTCTCCCCTATCTCCCAAAGCATGCATGTCTTTTATTTTTGATAGGGGGGATTATGATAAATCGTTCATTTCAATAGCTTCCACAGTTCTCTATTCTTCTGACTTTAATCTCTCAACAAACTTAATTCGTCTCATAATCTCAGCATGCTTAAGATTAATATAGCTAGGACTATAATTTAATTCCTCAGCTATTCTTTCTAACTTCATACCATCAATGTATTTCATCTTAAGTATCTTGTTTTCTAATCCTTTGAACTTACTCACTAAATCAACAAGCTATTGCAATTGTTCTTTCTTAGATGTGAGCTCCTTCTTAAGTTGATTCATTATCTTTTCTGTTTCCTCATTGTCTGGATCGATTAGTAATATATCTTTATCCCAATCACTCTGACGTTTCAATTCAGCATGCATTCTATCTAACTTGTATTCCCAGTAAGCAATATCTTCTTCTAAACTTTGATAATCTTTTAGGCAAACCAATCACATATCACCTACTTAGTTTTACTCTTTGTAACAACCTCTTTACCCGATAGTTTCATTTTTTTAAGGACATAGCCTGTACGAATATAAGGACTATCTTCCTCTATACAATGCGCATCCCTGTGTCCTTCACCTGTTCCATGATGATGAAACTTTCTACAGTATTGACACCATGTACTAAGGTTTCCTGATGCGTCTCTTTCTATTGCTAGTACGATTGGAACTTTTCTATTTTTAGTTGTCATTTACTCATCTCCATTTTTTTGTTGCTGGTTTTAGAAACTGCAGCAACCTTTCAGCAACCTTGTTCATCCCTTATGGCTCTAAAGCCTGTACATATTTGGTTGCTGGTTGCCGTTTACCATATCTCCGTTCGTGCATTTATCCCACAAAATGATTTAATAAATATATTTGTTATCTACATAAATACATTTTTAATTTAATATATCTATAAACTAGCAACCGGAACACTTCAAACCCTTACGACTCTAAGGCTCAAGCTGGTTGCTGAAAGGTTGCTGATTACGCAACACAAACAGCTCAACCTCTTATGGCTCTAAGGCTCAAGCTAGTTGCTAATAAGTTGCTGGTTTTGCCTTAAACCCCTTCACTGTTTTTGATGTACCATTTATTTTTACTTTTTTGTCTTTCCACTCCATACCGTACTTAGCACAAACAGCATCTTTGAATCGTTTTTGATCTAATGGATATTGAATATGATTATCTTTACACCACTCGTCATATGCCTTTAAAGCATCCGTCCCTCTGACTCCTTCAAAAAATTGTTTATCGTATTCAAAAAAGAAGTCGGCAAGTGGATCATTGTATTCCATAAAGTTCTGTTTCGCTTCTTCCGCCTTCTCGTTGTATGTTAAAATATCAACTGTGCGTTGCTTCATGTCCTTTATTGCATCTACAGCCAATTTCAAGACGTATTCCCTTGCCCTTACTGTTTCAAGTTGTTTCATGCTTTCCATTTCGGATATACGGTCTGGGTCGTTCATAAAATTATGATCAAACGGTAAAATATGCAGTCGTTTATTAATCTGATTGCCATGTTCTCTGAAATTAGGATAGTGATTACTAGCTGTAATACATACCGTATTCATTTGTACTGTTTGACTGCCCTTTCCTTTATATTCGATGTCGACATATCCACCTGTAATGATAGTTTTTAATGTTCCACTATCACGTATTACCTCATCGGGTTGATCATCTACGATATTTGCCAATTTCCCATAAATGCTACTACCCGCGAAGGCATTTTCCACCAATTTCTGCGGACTTATCGCTGATATGTTCTCCCCAGAATTGAACGTCTTCTGTATCATATATAAAACGGTGGATTTCCCGTTATGGGCACTACGTCCATACAAATAAAACATTTTCGGAACTAACAGGGTTGGATACAAAACCGCTCCAAACATTTCATGAATATTTTTGATAGTAGGTAAATGTCCATCAGATACTTTCATCAGCGTTCTTTCAACAAATGAATCAAAAGCCTTTGAATTATATTTTGTTGGTATCTTTTTGGTTACAAATACCTCTGGTGTAAACTCTTTAAATTCCATACTATCAAGATGCAATAAACCATTTTCTACTGCTATATAATTCTTGGATTCTTCATTTACTACTGGTGACATGTCCATAATGTATTCTTGTACTTCACGCACTTGATTTCTTTTTAATATCTCTGCATCACGAACGAGTGAACGTAATTTCCTACACGTTTTATCAAGTTCATATATTCCAGTAGCTTTGTTGTAAACATAGATATCACCATCTTCATTTGGAAAACGCACAATTTTATTTTCCTGTAAAATGTACTCAACCATGATATGATGTAAAAAACTAGTCCTTCCATTATTTTCGCTCCACCATGAGCCTTTTTTTATAACCGTTGTTTCACCTTGTTCATTTACCAAATAATGAACATCATTATTTCGGTTGTAATCGGAACTATGGTTATAATCAGAAACAGAACTGTGGGTAGATTCGATTGCCTTATCGATTGTTATTTGCCCATATGTATTTCCATCACTAGAGTGCTGCTTGTCCCATTTATCACGCATTAATGCAGACTCCCTGAACATCGAATCCATCTTTGCAGCATCTTTATCCGTCCAAAATGCTAAATGATTACATAAGGCCATATCTGTGGAAGAATGGTCAGCGTTTATGAGTACTCCACAAAATAAATCTCGAATAGCTTCACCATTCTTACTGTTAAACATTCTCTCCCATAGTTCTGAATTAGAGAGATGACTTATGTTACTTTTCCTTGAAACAGAAGGTACTTTTGATGCTGTAGGTACTTCCTTCTTTTCTATATATTTTTGAAAAAGAACTTTTAATTTTTCAGTAGATTCCTCCACAGGATGATTATTTATCCTGTTTCCAGTAAAGGTAAAATAACGACCATGCCGATATATCTCAAGGCCAATATTAGGATTTTTCTTACCTGTACCTACTCCTCTCAAGGGTAGCTTTCCTTTTGCTATAATATGAATCCCTTCTCCACTTGGAGAGTATTCAGTGTAACTTGGAACAATATTCATAATTTCCTGTGCTAATTCAGATAAATCTCCATCCTGAATGCAATGGTCTATATCAACCCCTACAAATGAATCATCCTTCGAAAACATGAATCCTATTCCGTTATATCCACCTCGCTGATACACTTCCACAACTTCTTCAAAAGTAGACCATGTCTTTTGATTGTTTGATTGGGCCATTGATCCATTAATTCTGAAGGGAACTTTTGTTGATTTACCATTTCGTACTTCAGCTTTCCACAAGACCCAATTAGAAGTGTTTTTCAATTCTGTCGGTATATTATTAAAGTTATCGAGCATACATTTCACCTCCTATTGCTCTTCCAGAAACTTGATGTTAAAATATAAGTGGATAAATAATTGTTCTTGAAGATATATGAATTGACGGTTCATATATCTTTTTTTATTGTTTTTTACCACTAGCCTTCACTACCTCTTGAAATAATCCATCTTTAATTTCATCTACTCTTTCATATTCTTTATTTAATTCATTCATCGTATGATTGAGAAGACGCCAATACACCCTAAGTTTCCTGTGAAATTCACGAAAATAATACATTTCTTCACCTTTGTGTGCTGCTGCATTGATATTTTCTAATAGGTGCCCTAACAGAATTTCTACATCCTCTAGAGTTGAGACACTAAGACCAAGTGACCCTAATTCATGATCAAGTTCATGAGTGAATTTTTTCAAAGTACTTTTTTCATAAGAACCATCTTTGGAATCTAACCAACTCCTTTTTTGTGTTAAACCTGATAAATTTGGTTGTTCATTGACTGCTACTAATTGATCCATATTTCTTCTCTCCTTATTTACTATTCATTTCACGTAATTTTTGCTTTGCTTCTAATTCAACTACAAACATTACTGCTGGATTATTTTTCATTTCAGCACACATTTCTCTTACTTGTGCAGCTGTCATAATCTTACTTGCCGATAGGATCCCATTCATATGTATTCACCTCCTACTTTGTATCAACATTGCATTTATTTTCGGTCCGCTCGACCATCTGACCAACAAATCCCTGATATTTTTTCCTATGCATACGCCAGCCAAAGCGTTATTGTTTACCATTCATCTACAATTTCTGTTATCACTTTGAGAGCTTGCTTATAAAACCACCAACGTTTTCTATTACGACGTCGTTCAATGACCCGCATTCTTGGATCAGATAAAATCTCATCCTCTAGGAATCTTTTACTCATAGATGTAATGACTACTAATCTTTCAAGATCAACCATTAATAGTGTTTCATGAAGTTGTTGATCTATCTGCTGCAATATGTATTCTTTGATTGCCTTCTCATCAATATTTACTTGCACATTTGCAGGAATCACTATTTACACCTCTTTCTATTTATCAATTAAATTACGCTTCTACTTTTTCATAGCTTTGCATAGCTCCATTAATTAACCATGCCTCGACAGTTGGACGATGAAAAAGGATTTTCCCTTTAATTCTTGCATGAGGTATTTCTCCCATACGAGCCAGTGAATATACGGTTGTTAAAGAAACACCTAATAATTCTGCGACCTCTTTTACGGTTAATGTTATTTTTTCCATGTTTCTCCTCCTTTATTGTTACAATTCAAAACATAATTTGTTTTTGTTGCTGTTTGCAACATTATATTAACACCTATTGTTACTAATTGCAACGTATTTTATTTTTATGTTGCAATTTGTTAAAATATTATAGGATAATGTAACTCAAGAGGGAGTTGACCATATGGAAAATATTGAATTTGGAAAATTAATTCGAAATTATAGAAAAGAACAAGGTTTAACTTTAACTGATTTGGGAGAAAAGATAGGTTTATCGCATCCCTATCTATCTCAAATTGAGTTAGGAAAAAGAAATGCTTCTCCTGAAATCCTCCAAAAACTAGCTACTGTATTAGATGTTGGATATACTGAATTAATGATAAAAGCAGGATATATAAAAGAAGAAGATGTAAGTTTAACCCAAGAAGAAAAAGCATCATTTGACGAAGTATCCTATCTAATGACTGTTAACGAATTGAATACAATTGAAAACAAACTGAAACAATGTGATTCTGAAGAAGAAAAAAAGAATTTAAACGCGAGGAAAATTCGCCTAGAAAAACGCATAGCAAAACTAAAACTTAACTTGACTGGAATACAGCAAAGAAGAAATGTAAATCCTTTTGATTTAATGACACCTGAGGAAGAAGAAGCATATTTTGAAAGACAAAATAAAGATTTTGATGTGGAAGAATTTCGTAGACTCCATTACCCAGATGTAAAAGAGGTTCTAGAACAAAGTGATGTTTACTTTAACGGTAAATCATTGAGTAAAGCACACAAAGAACTAGCTATAAAAATGTTAGATGTGTTATTTGAAAAACTTGAAGTAAATTACCCTTCAAATGAAGAAATGGAGAAAAAATACGATGGTTTTAATAATATGTTTGCATTTTTAAATCAAGATTCATCTGATTTTGCCAAAGATAAATAGTATTAATTAACACTTATCCATTCCTATGCATACGCCAGCCAAAGCAATGAAAGGAATGGTAATAGTGAAGTTGCATAAATCGGCAAAAGAACCTGAAATATACTATTATTTCAATACAAAGAATGAAAAACTGTGGATGTATCGTCACAAATATTATGACAACACAGGGAAAAGAAAAGAGAAGAAAAAAGTGGATTTAAATCAGAAAAAGCAGCTCTCAAATCTCTTTTAGAAGTGAAAGCTGCTACAATACGTGGTGAATCTAAGCAAGTCGAACATGATCAAATGACCATTGGAGAATGGTTGGATATTTGGTATAGCACTCATAAAAACAGTTGGAAACCAACCTCTAGAGCACAACGTGAAATGGCTATTCGCTTACAAATGAAGCCATTACTTGGGCATTATAAATTGCAAACATTGGATAGAACCACATATAAAAGAGAATTTTTGAATGTACTTGAAAAGAGATACAAGCCAAGTATAGTTCATTTATTTCACACCCTATTCAAGATTGCTATTAACGCAGCTGTGGAAGATGAAATATTATCTCGTAATCGTTTTACAAAAATTAAACTTTCAAGCCAAGAAACTGTTAAAGAAGAAAATAATAATTACTTCACGCCTGAGCAATTAGTTGAATTTTTAAAAGTAGCTAAACGTGAAGAAAACACCACAAATTATACATTTTTATTAACGGTTGCATACACAGGAATTCGAAGAGGAGAAGCCTGTGGATTGCAGTGGAAAAACATCGACTTTGATAATAAAACAATTAATATTGAACGTACCAGAGATAATAAAGGTATACGCTCACCCAAAACGAAAAATAGTTATAGAACCATTTTAATCGATGATGTATTAGTAACTCAATTGAAGATATACCGAAAATGGTGCATGGAAATAATGCTATCTTTTGGATACAAGCTACAAGATGATTCTTTTATATTTACATCATATCAAACCGGGAAACCCATAACAGATAGCAGTGTTCTTTATGCATTTAGAAGAGTATTAAATAAAACAAATCTCCCTTCAATAACAATACATGGATTACGTCACACACATTGCACCATATTATTAAATCAAGGTTTAAATGTGAAAGTAATTGCCGAACGTTTAGGGAATACCCCACAAATGATTTATGGCCATGTATTAAAGAAAATGGAATCCATGTCAGTAGAGTTATTTAGCCAGAGTTTAGCAGAAAGTGGGGCTTATTTTGGGGCTAGTTAATAATAAACATGCTACAAACACTGATATAATAAGGCTTTTTGATACTATCGAGTTCTACTGCTCGTTAATGTGGGATTAAAAATGATATACTAAATTCAAAAGTTTTAGAGGAGCTGGCTATTATGGGGATGATTGGACAGTATATATTAGTTACAGATGAGGAATTAAGTAAAATCAAAAATAACGAGTTAGATATTTATTTTAGAGAATCTGATTTAGATATCGATAAGTCATGGCAGTTACTTCATTATATTTTATGTGGTGAGATTGGCGGAGGCGAACCACCGCTTGGACATGTCGTACCGCTTAATGATTCCATCATAGATAACGATTCTCTCGGTACGTTTTACCTTACAGCTAGTGAAGTCGAAGAGACCTATTCTGCAATAAAAGATTTAAGTGAATCTGATTTCAACAACATGTACAACTTTCAAGAATTAATGGATGAACAGCTTTATCCACTTGTTGAAGGTGATGACCCGGATGAAATATTAGAATATACCTATAGTTACTTTTTAGAAATTAAGGATTTATATAAGCAAGCTGTTTCAAACAAGCAATGTGTAATTTTTTTCATTATCTAATATAGAAGTGAACTACCCTCCCCTTCACTTTTATTAGAGGAGAGGGGCTTCTCGGTTAAAACGATTAAAAAAAACGGATCCTATCTTTTGCGATAAGATCCGTTTTTTATGAAAGTGAACGATTATCCTAATTTCACTTTATTTTCTTCTTCAATTTTTTCTAATGCGATAGCCACTTGCTCTTCTGTTAATTCATGCTCTTTTACATAACGATTGCGCGGGTGTACACGGCAGTCATGTGAACATGCACGTAAATATTTCTCTTCATTTTCTTCCGAGCATAAGATTTGTTTGTTACATTCTGGATTTGCACAATTTACATAGCGCTCACATGGTTCTTTTGTAAAGTGGTCTTTCCCAACAATAACATGTTCTTTTTGGTTTACTGGTACACCAATACGCTCATCGAATACGTAACATTGTCCATCCCATAGTTCACCTTGCACTTCAGGGTCTTTTCCGTACGTTACAATCCCGCCGTGAAGCTGACTTACATCCTCAAAGCCTTCACGCACTAACCAGCCTGAAAACTTCTCACAGCGAATACCACCTGTACAATATGTTAAAATCTTTTTACCTTCGAACATTTCCTTATTTTCATCAATCCAATCTGGTAGTTCGCGGAATGATTTAATATCAGGTTTAATCGCGCCTCTAAAATGCCCTAGCTCATATTCATAATCATTTCTTGCATCTATGATAACTGTATTTTCTTCCTTCATTGCTTCACAAAACTCTTTTGGTTCTAAATACTTACCTGTTGTTTCTTTCGGATTGATATCATCTTCTAAACGAAGTGTAACAAGCTCTGAACGAGGGCGCACATGCATTTTTTTGAACGCATGTTCATCAGCTTCATCCACTTTAAACACGATTCCATCAAAACGTGAATCGTTCTTCATTGCTTCCATATATTTCTCTGTTTGTTCAACAGTACCTGAAGCAGTTCCGTTAATCCCCTCTTCTGCTACAAGAATTCTTCCTTTTAACTCAAGTGAATTACAAAATTCTAAATGCTGAGCAGCAAATTCTTCCGGATTCTCAATTGTAGTGTACATGTAGTACAGTAACACTCTGTATGGTTTTGTATTTGACATTTTATTTTTACCACCTATCTAATTCGATATTTTAAAATCATGTATAAGTTAACGATCATATCGGAACATATAAGAATAAGAAAAGATATGTTAACTATTGTTCAAATAACTTTCTCCTATTTACAATGTTTTCCTATAAGTTAACGCAAATGAAAAACGAGATTACATCACAATCCAATAGAATTGTGATGTAATCCCAATATATTATATAACATACAAATTGGTTTCCAGCAATTAATATGCTGTAATCCCTATTTTACAATTAAAAAACAGCCTTTTCCATTCCATATTATAGGTTAATTTTCCTACAATCCCAAAAGTTATAACTGTATGTTAGCTATTTATTTATTTTTATTACATAGTTATTTCAAGTACACCTTTTATTGCACACAGTCATATAATTTGCATTAAGGAAACATTTGTGTTCAAATAAAAAAATCAACTAAAACATCTAAATGTATTGAAATAGATAGTAAGAATAAATACAATAATTGCATCATGCTAAGAAACTAAAGGGGAAAACTACTATGAATAAAAATATAACAAAAGATGAACATGTCCCTTCTCAAAGTACAACCGTTCAATCTGCTCATCTAGCTTTAAGTGGTGAAACAAAGGGACTAAAAAAATTATTACCTTTTCTAGGACCTGCATTCATCGCATCTGTTGCTTATATTGATCCAGGGAACTTCGCTACAAATATTGCAGCTGGATCACAATATGGTTATTTACTACTTTGGGTAATTCTCGCTTCCAATTTAATGGCCGTTTTAATTCAGTCTCTATCAGCGAAACTCGGGATTGCTACTGGTAAAAATCTTCCAGAAGTTGCTCGCGAACATTTCCCAAAACCCGTTTCAATTGGTTTATGGATACAGGGTGAACTCGTTATTATGGCTACTGATTTAGCCGAGTTTATCGGTGCTGCTTTAGGATTATATTTGCTATTTGGCATTCCAATGTTACCTGCTGCTTTAATCACATCAATCGGATCATTCATTATTCTTGAATTTCAGCGCAGAGGCTTCCGCCCATTAGAAGCTGTTATTACAGGGATGGTCTTTATTGTTGTTGTTGCATTTGGTGTACAAATGTTTTATGCGAAACCAGAACTAAGTCCCCTTCTTTCGGGACTATTTATCCCTAAATTTCAGGGTGTAGATAGTATTTTACTTGCAGCTGGGATTTTAGGTGCAACAGTAATGCCACATGCAATTTATCTACATTCTGCTTTAACGCAGCGCCGCGTAGTTGGAACAACAGATGAACAGCGCAAAAAGATTTTTCGCTTTGAATTCATTGATATCATTATTGCAATGGTGATTGCTGGAGCAATTAACGCAAGTATGCTAATCGTAGCAGCTGCCTTGTTCTTCAAAAACGGATTACATGTTGAAGATTTAGACGTTGCTTTTAATGAATTTAGCAATTTAGTTGGACCTGTATCAGCCAGCCTTTTCGGAATTGGATTGTTGGTTGCTGGTTTATCTAGTTCTTCCGTCGGTACAATGTCTGGTGATATTATTATGCAAGGATTTATCCGCATGCATATTCCTTTATATGTAAGACGATTTATTACAATGATCCCGCCTCTTGTTATTATCGCTTTAGGTGTGAATCCAACTTACGCTCTTGTTATGAGTCAAGTTGTATTATCATTTGGAATCGCATTTGCATTAGTACCTCTTATTATGTTTACAAGTAGCAAAAAAATTATGGGTGTACTAGTGAATCATCGCATTACAAACGCAATTGCCTGGTTAATTGCTGGGCTCGTTATTGCTTTAAATATTTTCTTACTGTATCAAACATTTACTGGACAATAAAGCTATTATGTTTTTGATTTTTATTTTATAAGATGCCATGATAAATCCCCTCTGCTTAAACAAAGGGGATTTATTTTAGGTTAAAGGTGAAATCACATCACCTATTGGTACCGCATTTCCATTTTTCACACGAATACCACCTTCTGGCATAGCGTGCCCATCAATATCCCGAAAATATAACGGTAAGCCTTCCGAAAGAAACATGCTCGTCTTGGATGGATCTTGCCGTTGATGATGAATATGTAAATGTGGCTCACTTGAATTCCCTGAGTTTCCAACTTGTGCAATGATTGCGCCTTCTGTTACATGTTGTCCTTCCTTTACTCGTACCGATCCTTTCTTCAAATGAGCAAAGATAAGATATGTTCCTGTTTCATCTAAGCGTAAATATATGTGATTACCCGTCATAGAATCAAAATCGCCAGTTCCTGGTTTCAAGTCACGTTCATCATTCTTAATCGATATAACTGTTCCAGAAGCCGGCGCTACTACCTCTGCCCCATATATACCGTAATCTTCTAATTTTGAGCTTTTTATTCCCGCTGGTGGAACGAGAAAATCATATGCCCAACGTTGATTTGGTGCCCAAGCGTGATAATTCGTTTCAAGTCGATTTCCTCCCCATCCTACTAATGCAGTTTGATTCAATGGAAGACGAATCGTTGCTTTTGGAGTTGCAGAATGAACATCTGCTGGGTAAGCGATTTGTCCTATCCCGACAAACCAACATGCTGGCCAAGCTCCAACTATAGATAAAACAAAAATAAAAATAATTGTTTTATCTATATGGCCTCTAAAAAACCAATTCCAAATAATTGTAGTCATTGTGATGATTAAAATAACGATAGAAAAGAAACTAAAAGCTTGTATTCCCCACCAAGCAAAGATAGATACAATGCCCCTAGCTACATAAATTAAGCTCCAACCTATCAACAAAATTGCAACAAAAATAGTAAGTATAATTTTCTTCCACATATTATATCCTCCGTTTTCATATCTTCATTCGCTATGATACAAAACAGACTTTACGACATATGAAAGAAATACTTACGACTTTCTTACGATTCTTTTTTATATACAGGTAAAATGATTGTAAATGTTGTTTCCTTATTACTACTACATACTGTTATATCACCTTCATGGATCTGAGCAATACTTTTAGCAATCGCAAGCCCCATTCCTTTTCCACCAGTATGAGCATTCCTTGATTTCTCTCCACGATAAAATTTTTCAAATAGATATGGAAGGTCTTTGCTTGAAATGGATTGCCCATAATTTTTTATTTTTATTTGGACATTCATGTTTTCAACTAACATTTCAATAACGATTTTCTTTCCAGATTTTCCATATAAAATACTATTACTGATTACATTTTGCATTAGCCTTATCATTAATTTCATATCTACTTCAATTTGTACAGTTTGTTTACACTCAATGTCAAAATGCATCTTTTCCTCATCTAATTGCGGTACAAAATCAATCATGATTTGTTCTATTAATGGTTTAACTTCTACTATTTCTTTATATAGCTGGATTTCCTTATAGTTTATATGACAATATTCTAGTAGATCATCTATTTGATTTTTCAACTCATAACTTTTTCGCTTTAGTACTGCCACATACTGATCGCATTCCTCTATGTTGGAATGAAGCTTACTTTCCACTAAATCAACATAACCGATTAAAGATGTTACGGGCGTCCGTAAATCATGAGAGATATTATGAATCATTTCATTTTTCATTTCTTGCGATTTTTTTTCTTTTTCAATTGATTCATTTAAATTTTCTACCATTCCATTAATATTTGTTGCTAATTCTCCAATCTCATCATTTTTTATTGTGGGTATATGTACTTCTAAATTACCTTTGCTTATCTGATTCACACCCTGATTGATTTGCTCCAATCTTTTCATCATATTCTTTGATAATAGTAGGAAAAAGAGCGAAGTTAAAATAAGAAAAATAACAAAATAAATAAAAGAATACTCTTCTTCAAATCTCGCAACATCCCCATAGATATTTCCAACCAAACTTTGGAATACTATAATACAAATAGTAGAGAATAAAATACTACTTATAAAAACAAGAAAAAATTTCACCCTAATCCCTTGCAATAATTTAGTCTTCAATTTTATAACCGACTCCCCAAACATTTTGTATAATTGTTGATTTCTTTGGATCCTCTTCTATCTTGTTTCTTAACCTTGCAATATGAACCATGACAGTATTATTGCTTTCATGCGCTCTTTCTCTCCAAATACTTTCATATATTTCTTCTAATGTGAATACTCGATTTCTATTTTTAGCCATAAGATGCAATATATCATATTCTGTTTTTGTGAGATTAATTGATTTTCCATAAAGCAGCACTTTTCTAGATAATTCATCTATTTCCAAACCTCTAATTTGAATTTTGTTTTTATGTACTTCACTTGGAACTTGATTGAAATAGGTATATCTTCTTAATTGTGCCTTCACCCGTGCTACGAGCTCCATCATACTAAATGGTTTCGTTATATAATCATCTGCCCCTGTGCTTAGTCCAATAACCTTATCTATTTCCGTCGTTTTTGCACTTAAGAACATAACAGGAATATTATATTGCTCCCTTATTCTTCGGCATACTTCAATACCATCCATAGCTGGCATCATAATATCAAGAATAGTCAGCTGAATGTCATTCGAATCTAAAATATCTAATGCCTCTACCCCATTATAAGCTCTAAAAACTTTAAAACCGTCTTGTTTCAAGTGCACTTCAATTAATTGAACAATATCTGTGTCATCATCTACGATTAATATAGAATGCTGTTTCATAGTCCATCCTCTTTAATTTTATTTGAAATATATTCCACAAAACTATATTAACACGTAGTAAAAGAGAAGCTTCATTTTTTTAGCAAATTTCCAAAGTTCTTCTTATAATTGTTTCTCTATATTTTTAAAATTCATTATTTACTGATTTTAATGTAGAATAATAAATAGATTTTAATTTTATACAAAAAGGAGTGGAAAAATGTTTCCGATATTAGAAACAGAACGACTCATTTTGAGAGAACTTACAGAATCTGATGCACAAAGTATATTAAATTGCTTTTCTAATACAGATGTATTACGTTACTATGGTCAAAATCCATTAAAAAGTATAGATCAGGTAAAACAAATCATTAGAAATTTTGCAGAAAGTTACAATGAAAAACATGGTATAAAATGGGGAATTGAACTAAAGGGGACGAAAGGCATTATTGGAACAATCGGTTTTCACGATTGGTCTTCTGAACATAAAAGAGCTAACATAAGTTATGCACTTTTCCCTGAGCAATGGAGAAATGGATATGCTACTGAAGCGGTCTCTCAAGTTATATCATATGGTTTTCATACACTTCATTTAACACGTATTGGAGCGATTGTTTTTCTTGAAAATGAATCATCCAATAAATTGTTAACAAAACTAGGGTTTAAAAAAGAAGGAGTTCTACAAAATTATATGTATCAAAACGGGATTCCACATGATACAAACGTTTATTCTTTACTAAAATCTGTTTAATAGAAAGAATAACACAATCCCTTTACTTTAACTAAAATATAATTTTCAAACTTAAATACAACATTTCCCTTGAAAAAGCTTTTTCTAGATTTGTTTTAAAATGATTCAAAAACCAATAAAAAAAGAGCTAATATTTCTGTATCAGGCAATTAGCTCTTTTCCACATCAGTATTTTTATTTTTCAGCTATAAAAGCATGTTTATACGTGTATACACCGCCAAATTGATGCTTCTCAATGCCCTTTATACGCTCCTTCTGTATATATGCTGAACCAGTATGATAAAGAGGAGCAACTGCCGCATCTTCCAATACTATTCGCTCTGCCTCTTGTAAGGCTTTCCATCTTTTTTGTTGATCTAGTACAATATCATATTTTGCTTTCTTTATAAGATCATCATAATTAGAATTTGAGTAATCCATCTTATTATTAGGGCTATCTGTCGTAAATAATTCTAAATAATTTATCGGATCTTTGTAATCTGGTCCCCATACTACCATAGATATATCATATTGCCCTGTTTGTTCTAGTTGTAATTTTTGCTTAAATGGTTGCTGTTTAATCTGCACTGTTAAACCTTGTAAATGCTTTTCTAAATCTCCTTTTATATATTCAGCTATACGTTTTGCATTATCTTGCTCAAATGTCAAGAACTCCACTGTAACATTCTCCGTACCAAGCTCTTTTTTCGCGTTTTCCCAAAGTTCTTTTGCTTTTTCTAAATCGTAATCAGCAATATTCCCATTTTCCTTTCGAAAATCTTTCCCGGTTACTTCATTCTTATACCCTGTTGGAATCAACCCATGCGCAGGAGATGCACCGTTGTTTATAAAGTGATTTATAAGCTCTTCTTTATTTACTGCTAAAGAAATTGATTGCCGAAGTTTTTTATTTGCTAGTGAAGTATTCCCTTCATTAAAGCGAAGCATAGCTATAGCAGGATCACTTGACACATGTAGCTCCTTATTGTTTTTATATTGGTCTACAAATGTAGAATTAATAGGTACACGGTCAAGAGTACCAGATTCATATAAGTTTACAGCTGTCATTGTGTCCTTTACGATATGAAAGTTTATTTCATCTAACTTCACTTTTTCTTTATCCCAATGTGTATCATTTTTCTTCAATTGAAATTCTTGTTCATGCTTCCATTTTTCTAACACAAACGCTCCATTATATATAAGATTATCTGGTTCTAATCCATAACGATCTCCTTGTTCTTTCACAAATGATTCATGCTGTGGTAAATAGATAGGCAGTGCTAATAATTGCAAGAAATACGGAACAGGCTTATCTAATTGTACTTCTAGCGTATAATTATCTAATGCTTTTGCACCTAATTGATCGGCAGTCAATGTGCCTTTATTTATTTCGTTTGCATTTTTTATATCAAATAGCATGTATGCATATTGAGATGCTATTTCAGGACTCAATGTCCGTTTCCAAGAAAAAATAAAATCATGTGCTGTTACTGATTCCCCATTTGACCATTTTGCATCTTTACGCAAATGGAATGTATATATTTTCCCATCCTCACTTTTCTCAAATGACTTCGCCACACCAGGTACGGGCTTGTCTTGATTATCCATCACATACAATCCTTCAAATATATTTTGCATCACATGTGATGATGTACCATCCATTGCTTTCGCTGTATCAAGAGAAGGGATTTCTTCTGATATTGTTACGTTTAACACTTGTTTTTGAGGCTCTTTATCGATTTTATTCGCTGTACTACTACAAGCCGATAAAATCAAAGATATGATAAGTGTAATTATTAGTAAGCGACTCTTTTTCTGCTTCATAAATTTTTCTCCTTAAATTCAAATAATATTATAAAACGTTATATATTATAACAGAAGGACCAGTATAAAGTCGTGATATTCTATTGAATATTTATTCGTTTCACATAAAATTCACAAAAAAACGCTTCCCTCTTGTATTTTATTAAAAAGGGGAGCGTTCGTTATCAATTCCTCTATTTCAACTACATCTTCAATCCTCGTTTATAACGACTTGCCTCAAAAATAATTCGCTCTTCATCTAATGTTTTACATTCACCATTCCACACAATATGTTTTCCATTAATTACAACATCAGATACATCTTTTCCACTTGCTGCATACACAAGGTGTGACAACACTTCTTCTGCTGGCTGTAGATGCGGCTTATTGGATGGATCAATTGTAATAAAGTCAGCACACTTTCCTACTTCAATGGAACCTGTTTGTTTCATCCCAATGACTTCTGCCGCTCCTTTTGTTGCGAGTGAAAGAGCTGTTTCAACTGGTAATGCAGTCGCATCTTTATGAATACCCTTTTGCAATAAAGTTGCAACTCGAAGCTCCTCAAACATATCTAAATTATTGTTAGATGCAACGCTATCTGTTGCAATACCAACTTTTATTCCCGCTTCTAACATTCCCTTAACATTCGCTATACCAGACCCTAATTTTAAATTGCTATTTGGATTGTGTGCTACACGAACGTCATGTTCCGCTAAGAATGCGCGCTCATCTTCATTTAACACAACGCCATGTGCAATAACTGTCGGTCTCTTAAATAAACCACAGCTCGCTGCATATTCTACAGGACGTTTGCCATATCGCGCTTCAATATCGCGTACTTCACGCTCTGTTTCTGAAAGATGGATGTGAACCATCGTATGGTTTTCCACCGCGATTCTCGCACACTCTTCTAACATTTCAGTAGAGCATGCATATGGACTATGAGGAGCAACCATCGTTGTTAACATGCCGTTTTCACTGTAATATCGTTTTACATATTTTTCAGCATCTTGAATTGCTTTCTTTTCATCCTCTTTCGTTCCAAAACTAAATAAAGTTCTTGAAACCGCTGCTCGCATTCCACTATTACGAACCGTTTCCATAATCGCATCCTGATCTACACCAATTGGATTAAACATATCAGAAAATGTTGTCGTCCCACTCTTCACCATTTCTAATAAACCAAGTTCTGTACTAGCAACAGCAAGCTCTGGCGTAAATTGACTTTCAAGAGGCCAAATTCTTGTTTCAAGCCACGGCTGTAATAACATATCATCACCAATGCCACGTAAAAGACTCATCACAACATGTGTATGCGTATTCACAAGACCTGGAAATAGCCACTTTCCCTTCAAATCTATCACTTGATCCACTTGATTTCGATTAGAAAATTCTCCATTTTGTACTTCTATAATCTTATCATCTTCTACAATGATATATCCGTTTTCAAACACTTCATTCTGTTCATTTAGCGTTGCAATCGTAGCGCTTACATAAGCTGTTTTCAAAAGTATTTCCCCTCTCGACTCTATAAAGTATGTTCCCCTTTAAAAAGTTACCACCATTATAGTAACTCATTGGACATTAGGAGTCAAAAGATATTTCACTTCAAACAAATTCTATTGCATAAAGATATGCATTTTCTGTTTTAAAGCATAATATTGCCTATCATTTGTGTCTGCAAATGCTTCTTCTCTATTAGAAGGCATATCCATATAAGCTATCTCTTCAAAAAATTGTGTTGCTGTAAAATCATATCGTTTTCCATTTATAACATTATAAAAGTGCCAATCTTCGCCAACTTGCGTCTTTTTTATTTCCCCTCCAAACAAATCATGTATAACAAGTGCTGTTACACCACATTGCCCTTTTGCCGGATTTTCTATCGTCCACTTTGAACTTGTTTCAAGTGACCAAGATTTCATTAAAATCTTGTAGATTTGTGCGATTTCAAAACCATCCATTTCAGCATCTCCCATGTATACTCATTTTTATACATCATATTGCAAAAGTGGCAGAACACGATCTTTAAAAACTGTTGAAGGTGTCTCTCCAATCAATTTTGCACCCATTTTCATGTAGTAGCCTTTCGCATTTGGATCACTATCAATTGTAAAACTCTTAATTCCTAATTCAACTGCTTTTTCTACGACACTTTGCCATAGAATGTTACCATAACCCTTTCCCTTATAATTTGGATGTAAATATAAAAAATCGAGAACATCTTCTTCTTTTCGTTGAAATGAAAAAAAACCAATTTTCACTCCTTCATTTTCTAAAATATATACGTAGTGATTTTTAATATACTCTTCCGTAATCGTTAAATCTTCCTTACATGCTAGTATAAATTCTTCGCTGTAATCCCAAGTTGCCTTTGATGCTAGTGCTATATGACTTAGTTCATTTGCCTCGTTTAATAATGCTTTCCTCACTACCATTTCTCCCTCTCCCTTTCCTTTAAATTACAAAAAGAACCCTTACTGATACTTTATCATAGTAAGAGTTCTCTCATCATTTTAATCTACCTTCGCTCCATAACACCTCGCCACAGCAACCGCCTGCGTTATATCCAATCTTACATTCTGTAAATCAAATGCTCTAAAGTCAATTCTATCCACTACAGCTCCTCTTAAATCTGTACCTATAAGCTTCGCTTTTCCTAATTGTGCACCTGTTAAATCAACATCACGTAAATCAGCTTTTTCTAAATTACATTCACAAAGATCCGCTTCAACTAAGCGAATACCCTTTAATTTTTGTTTACTTAAATTCGCAAATCTTAAATTTGTATATGACCAATCGCCAAATACAATCGTTATTCCATCTAAATTCGCCTCTTCAAAATCAGAACCCGTCATTTTACATTCCTCAAACTTAGAAACAAATAAATTCGCTCCAGAAAATTTACAATTTGCAAACGTACTTCCCTGGTGAATTGAAGCATTAAAAAGAGCGCCTGTGAAGTCACATTCTATGAAATTACAATTTTCCGTTACAATTTCTGATGCATCTACACCTCTAAAACGACACTTTATAAATGTACAATTTTTTAATTCCTCTTCTTTTATAGCAACATCACGAAAATCTATTTCTATATACTCGTTATTTACAAATTCACTCATGCTTTCCCTCCAAATTCCCAAAAAGAAACCTCACTACAACAAAAGTGAGGTTTCTTTTTATATAATATGTTCATCTAACCAAGAAATCAAATCTTGAAATACTTCATCCCTATTTACTTCATGGAACATTTCGTGCCTTCCATTTTCATATAGGCGAAGTGTTACATCTTTCACACCGCAATTTTTATACATATCGTATACTTCTTTTACGCCTTTCCCCATATCTCCCACTGGATCACGATCTCCGGAAAAAATATGTATAGGAAGGTCTTTCGGCGTTTTTTTATATTCTTCTGGTCTATTCACTTCAAGCATACCACTAAATAATTCACGGTAAAAACTCGTTGAACAAATAAAACCACATAACGGATCTTCTATGTATCTATCAACTTGATTTGTATCTGAAGAAAGCCAATCAAACTTTGTCCGATTCGGTTTAAAATTGGAATTAAAGTTTCCAAATGACAAAAAGTTCAACATTGGACTTTTCGTTTTTGTGCCGCGAAGCTTCATTTCAATCGTTGCCACTTTATGACCTAGTACACCTAAAAATCCAGGGTTTCCACCTGTCCCAGAAATAAGGAATCCATCATATAGGTCACCACGAAGTTGTACAGTACGTCTAGATAAGAAAGAACCCATACTGTGACCTAATAAAAAGAGCGGACAAGTATGTTCATTACGAATAAGTTCCGATACAAAGATTATGTCAGAAACAGCTTGATCCCAGCCAACATTCGGTTCGAAATGGCCATAATCCTCTTCTTGTTTTGCTGTTTTTCCATGTCCCCGGTGATCATGAGCATATACACCATAACCAGCCTTCAATAAGGCATCAATGTATTCTGTATAGACACCAGCATGTTCCGTCATACCATGTGCAATCTGTACAATTCCACGAATTTCACTTTCCGGCAGCCACTTACGCAAATAAATTTCCGATCCATCCAACACTGTAACAAAGCTTTCCTGTATGTTCATTTTGAAGGCCCCCAAATCTATATAATCTATTAACAATAGCAATCTATATATCTAAAAAATGAATCACTATTCATTCTTCTTACTATGTATTATATGCAATTGTTTGTATTATGACAAACACTGCACTTTCTAAGCAAAGACTCAAACCATTATCTTGACGAACAACAAATTAAATATTATAGTTACTTACATAAAGTAATTAATATATTTTAGGAGGTTTCACTTATGATGCCATCATTATTTTTAGCGCACGGCTCACCAATGCTTGCTATTCAAGATACAGATTATACACGTTTTCTAAAAACACTTGGAGAAACATATAAACCAAAAGCAATTGTTATTTTTACAGCACACTGGGAAACTGAAGTATTAACTATCTCATCTTCAGATAATGAATATGAAACAATTTATGATTTCGGCGGATTCCCTCCTGAATTATATGAAATAAAATATAAAGCAAAAGGTTCTTCAGCCATTGCAACAATGCTAGAAACAAAATTTAAGAATAACGGGATTCCCGTTCACAAAGATACAACTCGAGGATTAGATCATGGTTCATGGACACTATTACATCGTATGTATCCAAAAGCCGATATACCTGTCGTTCAAATTTCAGTAAATCCATTCCTTCCCGCAAAAGAGCAATATGAAATTGGACAAGCGATTCAAGGACTTGGTCAAGAGGATATTTTAGCAATCGGCAGCGGTGTTACTGTCCATAATTTACGTGCACTCAAATGGGATCAAGTGACTCCTGAACGATGGGCTGTTGAATTTGATGATTGGATTATAAATCATATGCAAAATAACGATAAAGATTCATTGTTTAACTGGGAAACTGCCGCTCCTCATGCCCGTTTAGCCGTTCCAAGAGCAGAACACTTTGTCCCTCTTTTCATCGCTATGGGAAGTGGTAACGCTGAAGGGAAAGTCATTCATCGTAGCTATGAGCTTGGAACATTAAGTTACCTTTGCTTCCAGTTTTAACTGATTTCGAACAAAAAGGATGAAGCACGGTTCGCTTCATCCTTTTTTACAACTTACATATTTCACCTTGTTAACTAACTTTCAAATACTCTTTTTCTGACACCACTGCACCTTTACTATTGAAATATACCCAAATGCAAGCTAAGAATAAAAGCGATGCTGTAGAGAAGAATACATATTGAAACCCGGCATGTGCGGCAATTTGTCCACCGAGTACTGGTCCAATCATATTTCCTAAAAACTGAAAGGATTGATTATATCCAAAAATACGTCCAGTCACATGTTGTGGTGTATGTTGTTTAAGTAGAGTTTGTACGGAAGGTAACAATCCAGCTTGTGCAATCCCTAATAGAAAACGCAATATGAATAATTGCCAAGCAGCTGTCACAAATGCTTGTGGAATAAAAACAATTCCTGCAACGAACAATGCTACAACTAACGTTTTTTGAGGGCCAATATGATCCGATAATCTCCCTAGTTTAGGAGCTGCTAAAATGACTGCTAGACCTGTTGCAGATATCACTGCCCCCGCAATTATCTCAATATGATCCATATGAGGACCCGCTAAATGTTTCACATACAACGTAATAATAGGTTGTATGGACATATTTGCAAGTTGAATCATAAAGGTTACTACAAATAGGCTTATAATAAAATGTTTCGCCGGAACCATCGTCCATACTTTTTTTGGTTGCTCTTTTTTTGCTTGAACAGAATGATTCGATTCATGTAAAAAGAAAAAAACAATTAAAAATGAAAGAAATAAAAAAGCACCCGTTACTAAAAATACATGACGCATTCCGATTAATTCAGACAAATAGCCACCAAGCATCGGGCCAAGTAAGGAACCACTTACACCACCTGTTGATATAGTAGAAATTGCCCAGCCTGAATGCTCTTTCGGTGTTTCTGCTGCTATAAATGTGATTGCAGTCGAAAGAAATCCTGACACTGCCCCCATTAAAAAACGAAGTGCAACTAATTGATATACATTTGTAACAAATCCCATAAGCGTCATAATCATTGCCATACCAAGACTCGCACGAATGAGCATCAATTTCCGACCATGTATATCACCGAGTTTCCCCCATATTGGTGATACAATCGCACCCATTAAAAAAGTTACACCGAATGCAATTCCTGACCACTGTGCAATTTCAGATGTACCCGTTACTCCTAGATCCTCAATATAAAAGGATAAAAATGGTATCACTAAACTCATACCGGCTGCAGTGGTAAAACACCCAAGCCAACAAATGATTAAATTTCTTTTCCAGCTGGCCATTTGCACACCTTCTTTCTTAGATACCCATTCTACACCCTTCTACTGAAAAAGTTTAGCAATATGATTCATAGATCAAACCTTATTCAAAAACTACAATAACATGTAAGAACAATAAACAACACTCCTATTGCTTCTGTGACATTTCTAATCAAAGCAATCTCTATATAATATGTATTACTTGCGCACCACAACTCTCCTCATAAAACTCAATCGGACCTGCCTGACCAATCACTGCATATTCATAACCAATTTGCTGCATTTCAGCCAAGCATCTATGTAATAGTTCTCTTCCTACACCCTTTACACGATTATTTTTAGCGATTCCCATCGGTCCAAACAGCCCCTTCTTTCCTCTTACAACATCATAACAAGCAAAACCAATAATCTTCTTCTCTTGCACTGCGATATATATTGGCATTTCTTGATATATTTGAAAACCATTATGAATTGCATCGATCCATCTTTCTCCAAATTCAAACATAACAAATTGAAGAAGTTCTTCTAAATCAAATTGAACAGCTCGTCTAACATTGCAAACGGCATGTTTCATACTTGTTGGTATTTCACAACTATTCAAATTTACAGTCATATCTCTTGGTACTGAAACAATCTGTAAAATACTTTGTTTCATATCTTCGTCTATTAGACTTGCTATTGTCTCATCTTGCTGAAGGATCACGCTTAAAATATGTCCTTCATTCACATATAATTGATTAAATCGCGCCATCTTATGTTTAGCTAACTGTAATATCCCCATTGTTTTATAAGAAACTTTGTATCCTTGTACTTCTATATATCTTTTATCTTGAAAGCCCCTTTGTTGTAATTGTACAAATTTCGTTACAAGATCTAGCCCTATATTATGAAATAAATACATATATAATTCACTACAAACCCCTGTTCCTTCTTTATAGGCTCCTATAAATAAATCTAACGGGCGAATGATATACTCATTATATTTAGATTCTTTGCTTGCAATTTGAAAGATTCTATTTACACGCTTTGCGAATCGAAACTCTTCCATGTATATTCTCCCTTCTACGGCAATTTTTTAAATATACACTTCGCTCCTGTATCATCAGATTCTATACTCCAGTCGATACCCATCTCTTTCGCCATAACAGCAATAATAGATAATCCAATTCCCGCACCTTTATTTTGCGAATGAGTATTTTGAAAACCTGGCCCATGGTCAACAACTGTAATTGTTTTTTCCCCATGGTTTACATATACCCCTATAAATTTCCCATCATCTGCATGCCTAACTACATTTTGAATTACATTATCTATAATTCTTTGAAACCAATTTTCATCGATATTCCAAAACAATTGCTTTTCTGGAATCACAATATCAACCTCAAAACCTTTCTCATCTAATATGTCATACCATGATGCAACAACCTTTCTCATTAAACGTGTCATATCCCTTCGTTCCGGATGATATGGATATTTCTTTGCCGTTATTAATGAATACGATAGTAAGTTCTCTATTAACTCCGCTAAGTAATTAATTTTTTCATCCATTCGTACGATTGTTTTCTGTCCTTTGACTGAGATAACTTCTTCTTTTAAAGAATCTATTTGTGCACGCATTGTCGTTAATGGCGTTCGCAAATCATGAGAAAGATCGGCAATTAGTTTTCTACGAAATTGCTCCTCTTCCTCCTCCTTCAATCGACTTTGCTGTAAAGCCTCTACCATACGATTAAAAGACTCTTCTAATAAGCCAATCTCGTCTTGCTTTGATATAGAAATTTTTGACGGAAGTGTCTGGTCTTGCGGAAGTTCCATTGCTTTTTGTAACTTTAATAATCTTTTTCTAATCTTAAGAAAAAAGATGATAGAGATAATGATAAATGTTGTGAAACATCCAATAATAACCATTTCAAAAACAATTTCATACCTTTCACGTATTTGAGCAATTGGTGCCTTCACATATTTCCTCGGAATTTGAAATACCATAAATGCCCCTTGCTTCTCTTTTCCAATGTAAGATACAACTGTAAATGGATCCCCTTCAAAACTCCTTTTCATAAATGCAACTGCATCACTTGCACTCCACTCCTGTGGAATATTTTGTTTTTTAGGAATTTGAAGGTTCGTTTTCCCTTTATTATCTACCCAAAACATTGATCCTTCTGGATATTTCCCTTGAAATTCTTGAAAAGTTCGCTCAATTCCTTCAGGATTTTTTCCGTGTAAATCTGTCGCTTTATTTCTCCATTCCTCTTCTATTTGCACACTAGAATACGCAACTTTAAAATCCTCTATCCACTCGATATATTTAATAAAGAGAAACGAACTGAGTGGGACAATGAGAGGTAACAATATAACCGCTATAAATATGATAAATAAGTACTTTCGTAATAGTGATGTACTTTTTATCATACTTTACACCGATAACCTATTCCACGTATTGTTTCTATTATTTGAGGACTACTTGGATTTCTCTCTATTTTTTCGCGTAAATGACGGATATGAACCATCAATGATTTATCTCCTTCTATGTAGGATTCATTCCATACTGCCTCAAAAATTTGTTCTTTCGTTAATGTACGATTCATATTCTTCATCAAATAAAAAAAGATTTGATGCTGCTTTCCTGATAAAACAATTTCTTCACCCGTGTCTATATCAACAATTCGGTATTCTTTCATAAATACTTTTAAATGTTTCACATGTTGCACTTCTGCTCCATCTTTGTTATACCGCCTTAATAAAACTTCAATACGTGCCATTAACTCTTTTGGATGGAATGGCTTTGTTATATAATCATCAGCAAATGTTAATCCATATATTTTATCTTCTAATGTTGTTCTTGCAGTTAGCATAATAATAGGGGTATCTGGATACTCACTTTTAAAACGTTGCCCTAGTGTAAAACCATCAAGGCCTGGCAACATAACGTCTAAAACAATTACATCTGCTATTTCACATACTTCATTCGTACCATTCTCTGAAGTAAACCATGCAACTTCATACTCTTGTTTCTGCAGTTCTCTTTTGACCCATTCCCCAATCTCGTGATCATCCTCAACATATAAAATGTGTGTCATTTCTTCACCTTCATATACAAATTTAACCTTTCTCTTCCATCATAAGGAATACAACACGATTTGAAAACCAGCACACTCCAAAATTAGGGAATACTGTATAAATTTAAACAAATCTTAAACTCTTCTAACATTATCATTAACCTTTATTTCCTATACTTGATTTGAGGTGATAGGAACATGAATTATATTTTGAAAACGACAGGGTTAACAAAAAGATATCGAAATGATTATGTAGTACATAACGTAGATTTAAAAATTCCAAAAGGAGAGATTTATGGATTTCTCGGGCCTAACGGAGCTGGTAAAACAACTAGCATTCGCATGTTATTAGGCCTTATTAAACCAACGCAAGGAAAGGTCGTGATATTTCAACAAGATTTGGCTAAAGAACGCTTATCCATATTATCTAAAATTGGAGCTCTCGTTGAAAATCCATCTTATTATGCCCACCTAAATGCCATTGAGAATTTAGAGGTTTACCGGATTTTAAGAAATGCTCCGAAAGAAAAAATTGAGGAAGTGTTACAAATTGTCGGTTTACAACATGCTGCCAAACAAAAGGTAAAAGAATACTCATTAGGAATGAAACAACGGTTAGGAATTGCAATTGCCTTACTTGGTGATCCACAGCTATTAATTTTAGATGAACCGACAAACGGACTCGATCCAGAGGGGATTCATGAGATTCGTACGTTAATTAAGCAATTAGCAAAAGAAAGAGGAATTACCATCCTTATATCTAGTCACTTATTAAGTGAAATTGATCAAATGGCAACTTATGTTGGTATCATTGCAAAAGGAAAGCTTATTTTTCAAGACAAAATAGAAACATTGCGCCGCCATGCTCAGCACTCTATTTCACTTATGACAGACAAATCAGATGCAGCTTGGAAAATCATTCTCGCTAAGGGGATTCCTTCTATGCAAGAAGAGCAGCGAATTATTCTATCAAATGTATCAAATGAAACTGTTGGCGAAATTGTAAAAACACTTGTAACACATAACATTTCTGTATTCCGAATTGAAGAAAATAAAAAGTCACTCGAAGAGATATTCTTACAGCTTATAAAGGAGGAAGAGACACATGTACAAACGCCTCTTTCAATCTGAGCTTTTAAAAATAAAAAAGAAGTGGATTTGGTTTTTAATCTTTTTAGGACCAATAGGTGTTATTTCTCTTCAAGCATGTAACTTCTTTCTTCGATATGATTGGTTGACAAAGAAATATGCGAAAGACTTATGGAGCGGCCTCATTTCTGAAGCTCAACCGCTTGCTCTCACAACTCTTATATTAGGAATTACGATTGTTACTTCTTTAATTGCGCACATAGAGCATCATTCTAGTTCATGGAAGCATCTCTTATCCTTACCTATTAATAAGCGACATATTTTTCTAGTAAAATTCATACTGGTATTTTTCCTGCTTGCTGTATCTTGTTCTTTATTATTAATTGGCATAGTTGGATTGGGTTTAGCATTACAATTCGATGCTTCCATTCCATGGCTTTCTATATTTAAAATGAGTTTCTATCCTTATTGGTCGGCACTGCCAATTGTAGCGCTACAACTATGGATTGCTATCATATTTCAAAACCAAAGTATCGCATTTACAATCGGACTTTTAGGAACTATTTTCACGATGTTTGCAGTAGCTCTTCCCAATTGGTTCATATGGAGATGGCCAAGCCTACGTATTGACTGGGGGTCTCCACTTCTATGTGTAGCAATAGGCCTAATCGTTGGTATATGTATGTTATGTATTGAAACAGCAGATTTTACTAGAAGGGATGTGCATAAATAATGCTTTGGCTTAAAACCATACGAGCTGAATTTTATAAAATTAAAAAAACCAAAATATGGACATTACTATTTTTAAGCCCGATTTTAGCAGGAGTAATAGCTTATGCAAATGCCTCAAACTATCCCGATTATAAACATTGGGAGTTAATTTATAATATCATGATAATGGTACATGGTATGTTGCTTCTTCCATTATTAACAGGCATTTTCACTGCATTTATTTGCCGATATGAACATTCAAATGGTGGTTGGAAACAACTTTTAGTACAACCTATATCACGATATCACGTCTATATTATAAAATTTCTCTTTATTCTCTTATTTATAGGTGCGATGCAAGTCTTCTTCATTATAAGTTATATTAGCGTTGGACAACTTTTGCATGTCCCTGGGCCATTCCCTCTAGCTACTATAGTAAAAAGTGTAGTAGGCGGCTGGATTGCTACCCTCCCTTTAATCGCCTTACAATTATGGGTTTCAAGTATTTGGTCCAGCTTTGCAGCACCGATTGCTTTAAATGTTATAGCTTCCATACCCGCTATGATAATTGCGAATTCTGCAAGGTTCGGTCCCATCTATCCATGGTCCCAACCTTTTCTCGCTATGCTTCCTAAAGAAGGCTCTGGGCTGTTTTATATCTCTGTTCAAACACTAGTATTTGTCGTAATCGGGAGCTTTGTGATTGTATTTACAGGTGGCTTTGTTCATTTTATGAAAAAAGCATATTAATTTTTTACATACAAATAGCCCAAAACTGTTTCAAAACAGGATTGGGCTATTCAGCCTAACTAAACATACAAATCATATCCATATATAATAGAAACAATAATCCCAACTACCACTATCCCAGGCAATAAATTTGCCACTTTAATTTTAATAAAACCAAGTAAATTGAGTCCAATTGCAAAAATCATAATCCCACCAGTCGCGGTCATTTCTACGATAAACTGATTCATTAGCTTCTCTGGTACAAAACTATTAATTTGCGTCGCGAAAATCGCAATACCTCCCTCATATAAAATGACTGGTATTGCTGAAAATAGTACGCCTATTCCAAGCGTTGTCGTTAAAATAAGCGAAATAAATCCATCAATAATTGCTTTTGTAAATAGCACATCATGATTTCCACGAATACCGCTATCCAAAGCTCCAAGTATCCCCATTGCTCCGATAGCAAAGATTAATGTAGCTGTCACAAATCCAAGAGATATACTCCCTTCTCCTTTTGAGCCAACCTTTTTTTCTAGCCAATCCCCTAAACTCTTTAACTTTCCTTCTAACTCCAACCATTCTCCAATCACTGAACCAATAACAAGACTTATAATTACAACAAGAAAGTTTTCGCTTTTTAATCCCATTTGAAGACCAAGTACAGTAACAGCTAAACCAATTGTATGCATAACTGTCCCTTTCATACTTTCTGGAATATTACTTAATAGTTTACCTAATATAGTACCAATTAGTATACAAATTCCGTTCACCACTGCTCCTAATATAACCATTATGCCTTCTCCATCCTCTTCAACCATTATTTTTTTAATTTTTATATCTAACATACAACAAAATACACGAAATTTTAACGGAATTTTCAAAACTCTACAAGGAAAATCGACTTATGTATTGTATTTTTTCCTCGTTTCATGTTACCGTAATATTACACTATGAGATGAGCTCTTAATACATAGCTATCATCTGACGTAAGCATCTTTCATCTTACATACCATGTCTAGCATACATAAAGTGAAACTTTAATCAGCTCTCACCAATCAGACTTTTACGGGCAGTTCATCTCCCACCTTAACCTCTTTGCTTCCGCTGAATTTTAAGACGGGAGTGTTACTGTCCATAAATAGCGGGATAAACTATTAAGCACTTACTCATTTTTGTACATATTATATGAAACTCTCATCATTGAACTTTCTAAAAGGAAGTCATGATATAAAAAGAAAAAGGAAAGATAACTATGACACCTTTATTTAAACGATTTATTTTAATAGTAATTCTCATTACACCGATTGTTTTATTGATAAATAACTCCTTTACATCAAAAGCAAAAGATACAGCTGGGGTAGAAAATAAAACGAAAAAAGCAACGGACACAAAGAAGAAAGAGAATCCTGAAATTACAATTACTTTCTCTGGTGATACGATGTTCGATTGGAATTTACGACCAGCTATTCAAAAAAACGGTGCTGATTATCCGTTCCAGCATGTAAAAGATGAAATAACCAAAGCTGATATTTCCTTTATAAACTTGGAATCTGCATTTACAACACGGGAGAAAAAGGCCCCTGGTCAGTCATTCTGGATCAAAAGCGATCCTTCCACATTACCAGCTATTAAAAACACAGGCTATGACATTGTGAATATTGGCAATAACCATACGCTCGACTATGGACAAGATGGTTTAATGGATACGATATCTCATGTAGAAAAACTAAAACTCCCTTATATTGGAGCTGGAAAAAATGCAGATGATGCATACACAGCTAGAGAAATCACAGTAAAAGGGAAAAAAATTAAATTCCTTTCCTTTGTTCGTTTTATGCCTGACTTTACCTGGGTAGCTGGTAAAGACAAGCCAGGTGTTGCAAATGGATATGATATCAATCTAGTAACAAAAACGATTAAAGAACAAAAGAAAGACGCCGATTATCTGATTGTATATATGCATTGGGGTGTTGAAAAATCTAATAGACCTGTAGACTACCAAAAACAATATGTACCGAAAATAGTCGAAGCTGGTGCTGATGCGATTGTTGGAAGTCACCCACATTGGTTACAAGGATTTGAATACTACAACAAAGTCCCTGTCGCTTATTCATTAGGAAACTTCTTATTCCCTAACTATGTAAAAGGAAAAAGTGCTGAAACAGGTGTATTGACCCTTACATTTAAAGGAAAAGATGTACAAATGTCAATTAACCCTTATATCATTCGTAATGATCAAATTTCACCAGCCACCCCTGAGGAAAAGAAAAAAACACTACAATATTTACAAACCATTTCAACTGATGTAGAAATTGATGAAACTGGAACAATCAAAAATAAACGTAGTTAGAAAAAAGGAAGCTTTTCACTAAAAAGCTTCCTTTCTTTTTGTATATTAAATTAACAAATCAAACAAAACAGGGTTTTTATTTAACTCCATAAATTGAATATTATTTTCTCGAAAACGGGTAATTAACGGTTCATAATCTTCTTTATGTTTTAGCTCCACTCCAACGAGTGCAGGTCCATTTTCTTTATTATGTTTTTTAATATACTCAAAACGAGTGATGTCATCCTCTGGTCCTAATCCTTTATCAAGAAATTCTCGCAATGCTCCTGAACGTTGCGGAAATTCAATAATAAAATAATGTTTTAACCCTTCGTAAATGAGAGAGCGTTCTTTCATTTCCTGCATTCTATCAATATCGTTATTTCCACCACTTAACGTACAAACAACGGTTTTCCCTTTAATTTCGTCCTTATAAAAATCGAGTGCCGCAATTGAAAGAGCACCAGCTGGCTCCGCAACGATTGCATTTTTCTTGTACAATTCTAAAATCGTTGTACAAATTTTCCCTTCAGGAATCAATACAATATCATCCAATACGTCTTTACACGTTTCAAAGGTTAATTTCCCTACCTTTTTGACAGCTGCTCCATCAACGAAACTATCGATTTTTTCTAGGGCCACGTTTTCATTTTGTAAAAAAGCTTCTTTCATCGATGCTGCTCCCTTTGGTTCCACGCCGATTACTTTTGTCGTAGGACTCACCCCTTTTACATATGTACCAATACCTGATGCTAAACCACCGCCACCAATTGCTGTGAAGACATAATCCACATGTTTCTCCATATCGTGTAAGATTTCAACAGCGACTGTCCCTTGACCCGCAATTACATATGGATCATCAAACGGATGAACAAACATCATGCTATTTTCCTCACAATAGCGCTGCGCTTCTTGGAAAGAGCTATCAAATGTGTCCCCAACTAACACAATTTCCGCATAAGTACCACCAAAAAATTGTACTTGAGATACTTTTTGCTTAGGTGTTGTTGTTGGCATAAAAATTTTAGACTGAATATTCAATAAATTACACGTATAAGCAACCCCTTGCGCATGATTACCAGCACTAGCACATACAACCCCATTGTGTAATTGTTCTTTCGATAAGCTTTGAATTAAATTGTAAGCACCTCGAATTTTAAACGAACGAATTACTTGTAAGTCTTCTCGTTTCACATATACATCACATTCATATTTCTCAGATAAAACTGAATCCCGCTGGAGCGGTGTTTTATTGACGATATCCTTCATATGATTATGAGCCACAAGGATATCTTCGATCTTCACTCTTTCCCTTACATTTTGCACCATCTCGTATCATTCCTTATCTCTTTTATATGGATTTAATCAAAATTTTGCATTTTTAGCACTGCACCTGTATTCGCTGATGTTACCATTTGTGCATAGCGCCCAAGCCATCCTGTTTTCACTTTTAACTCTGGTTTTTTCCATTCTTTTCTCCGTTTTTCTAATTCTTCATCACTTACTCTCACTTCAAGTAAACGTTCCTCTACATCAATACATACAATATCGCCTTGCTCGAGAAGTGCAATCTCTCCGCCAGCAGCAGCTTCTGGTGAAATATGTCCTACTGAAATGCCGCGTGATGCCCCTGAAAACCGACCATCTGTTAATAGTGCAACATCTGCGCCTAATCCCATACCAGCAATTGCTGAAGTTGGAGCTAACATTTCTGGCATACCAGGTCCACCTCTTGGGCCTTCATAACGAATAACAACAACATCTCCTTTTTTCACTTTACCTAGCATAATCCCTGCAAGCGCCTCGTCTTGAGACCCAAAAATAACACATGGTCCTTCGAAACGTTTCACTTCTGTTGCACCACTTTTAATAACAGCACCATCTTTTGCAAGGTTTCCTTTTAATATACGCAGACCACCTTCTTCACTATGAGGATTTTCAAGAGAGTGAATTACTTCTTTATCTTGAATTTCTGCATGAGCGATGTTTTCTCGTAATGTCTGGCCAGTAGCTGTAATACGGTCCAGATGGAGTACACCTTCTTTTCTACTTAACTCTTTTAAAATAGCGCTGATACCACCTGCACGATCAATATCTTCCATATGCCAATTAGAAGCTGGGCTCACTTTACATAAATGTGGAACGCGTCTTGAAACTGCATCAATTCGGCTCATATCATAATCAAGTCCCGCTTCCTGTGCGATTGCTAACGTATGTAATACCGTATTTGTTGATCCTCCCATCGCCATATCTAATGCAAATGCATCGTCAATCGCTTCTTCTGTTACGATATCTCGTGGTTTAATATCACATTCAATTAATACTTTTAATTTTTCAGCTGCTTGTTGAATTAGTTCTTCACGCCTTGGGTCTGTTGCTAAAATGCTACCATTCCCAGGAAGCGCAAGCCCTAATACTTCACATAAACAGTTCATTGAATTTGCAGTGAACATACCTGAACAAGAACCACAAGATGGACAACCGTGATCTTCAATATCCTTTAACTCTTCTTCTGAAATTCTCCCAGATTGATAGGCACCTACCCCTTCAAAAACGGAACTTAAGTCGACTACTTCTCCTTTTGATGTTTTCCCTGCAGCCATTGGACCACCAGAAACAAATATAGTCGGAATGTTAACACGTAATGCGGCCATCATCATGCCTGGTGTGATTTTGTCACAGTTCGGAATACAAATCATCCCATCAAACCAGTGTGCATTTACTACCGTTTCCACTGAATCGGCGATAATTTCACGGCTTGGGAGCGAATAGCGCATACCGATATGCCCCATCGCAATCCCATCATCTACCCCAATTGTATTAAACTCAAACGGAACCATACCAGCTGCACGTACCGCTTCTTTTACAAGACGACCAAATTCATTTAAATGTTTATGACCTGGAATAATTTCAATGAAAGAATTACAAATTGCTATAAACGGCTTATCAAAGTCTTCATCTTTTAAACCAGTTGCTTTTAATAAACTACGATGTGGTGCTTTGTCAAATCCCTTTTTAATCATGTCACTTCTCATCTTTTCAAGTCCCTTCTGTTCATTTTCACTTATCTATCTCCTACTACTTTTTCACTAACTCTTTCCCCTTTGGCTGCTGGATCCAAGTCATCATCTCTCGTAATTCTGCTCCTACTTTTTCAAGTTGATGATTTTGCTCTGCCTTTTTCATCGCATTGTAAGTTGGACGTCCTGCTTGATTTTCTAAAATCCATTTCTTTGCAAATTCGCCTTGCTGAATCTCCGCAAGAACTCGTTTCATTTCTTTTTTCGTTTCATCTGTAACAATTCTAGATCCTGTTACATAGTCACCAAACTCTGCTGTATCTGAAATAGAATGGCGCATATTCGTTAGACCACCTTCGTACATTAAATCAACAATTAACTTTAGCTCATGTAAGCATTCGAAATATGCAATCTCCGGACGATATCCACCTTCTGTTAACGTTTCAAAGCCTGCTTTCACAAGTGCAGTTACCCCGCCGCATAATACAGCCTGTTCTCCAAATAAATCCGTCTCTGTTTCTTCTTGGAATGATGTTTCAATTACACCAGCACGTGTACAACCAACTCCTTTGGCATATGCAAGAGCTACATCAAAAGCGTTTCCAGTCGCATTTTGATAAACGGCAACTAAAGCTGGAACACCATTTCCTTCTTGAAATACGCGGCGAACAAGATGTCCTGGACTTTTTGGCGCAGCCATCGCTACATCTACGTAACTTGGTGGCTGAATTTGTCCAAAGTGAATATTAAATCCATGTGAGAAAAGTAACATCTGTCCTTCGCGAAGATTCTTTTCTACTTCATTTCGATATACATGCGCCTGCTGTTCATCTGGCAATAATACTTGTACAACGTCTGCGGTTCTTACCGCTTCTGAAACTGACATTACTTCAAAACCATCCGCTTTCGCTACGCTAAAAGATTTTCCTGGACGAACACCCACTACAACATGAACACCGGAATCACGTAAATTTTGAGCTTGCGCATGACCTTGTGACCCATAACCAACTACTGCCACCGTTTTCCCTGCTAATACCTCTAAATTTGCATCTTTTTCATAATATGTTTTCATCTTCACATACACTCCTTATAATTTATTTACTTGCAGAACATCAATTAATTTCTTTAACTGATTAACGAGTAATACTGCTTCCTTTTCTGTACAAGCTACTGTAAGTTTCATTTTAGAAACTTCTCTTGTTTCTCCTTCATTTAAGTTTAAAGAAGAAATGTTATAGCAACGCCGAGCAAAAATCCCACTTACTCTTAATAAAATACCGGGATCGTTATTGACAACGAGTGAAAAAGTATGACTCATTCTTCCCACCTCTTCATAATCATTTCATGATTCCCTTTATTAGGAGGAACCATTGGAAATACGTTTTCGCCCTCTTCTACACAAAAATCCACAACAACTGGTCCTGACCGTCCACTTTTAGCGATATAGTATGCCTCCTGCAATATACGTGATAGCTGATTCACATCTCGTACTTGATAATTATGCTTTGTAACCGGCATTGTGATTCCCACAACGTCCGCTTCTTGAAAACCATCTTTTCCAATGAGAGGTGTTGCTACTTGCCCTGTAATTACTACTAAAGGAATCGAATCCATATGCGCATCTGCTAAACCAGTAACTAAGTTTGTAGCCCCAGGGCCGGAGGTAGCAAATACTACCCCGACCTCTCCAGAAGCTCTCGCATACCCTTCTGCTCCATGAATAGCTGCTTGTTCATGACGCGTTAAAACATGTTTCAAACCACTGCGATACAGCGCATCGTAAACTGGTAAAATAGCTCCGCCCGGATAGCCAAATACTGTTGTTACACCTAATTTCTTTAAACATTGAATCACATGTCCGGCACCTGTTACTTTTTTTACTTCTCTGCTATATACTTCATCACACACTGCATGTTGTTCCACCATTTCAATAACTCCTTCCCCTGTTTGTTAAGCTAAACTCTCTGCTAGTCCCGGAACGCGCACTCCTCGCTCTCTCGTTAACTTTTTAAATTCTTCCGTTAACTGTTTTGTTACTTCCCCTGGCTTTCCATTTCCGATTTCTCTTGAATCCACTCTTACAACTGGAATTAATTCCGCTGCAGTTCCTGTTAAAAATACTTCATCTGCTACATATACATCGTGACGAGTAAATGGTCTTTCTTCACAAGGCATATTTAACCTTTCACAAAGTTCAATGACACTATTCCTTGTAATCCCTTCAAGAGCTCCTAAATACGCAGGTGGCGTTACTACTTTTCCATCTTTCACAATGAATACGTTATCTCCCGATCCTTCACAAACATACCCTTGTTGATTTAACATAAGCGCTTCTAGCACACCTGCTTGTGCTGCTTCAATCTTTACGAGTACGTTATTTAAATAGTTCATCGATTTAATACGTGGATCAAGTGCATCTGGCATATTTCGACGAGACGCAACAGATACAACACTAAGACCGTTATCATAGAACTCTTGCGGGAACAACTTTAACTGTTCAGCAATGATAATGACACTTGGTTTCGTGCAGCTTCTTGGATCCAGCCCTAAATTCCCTTTTCCTCTTGAAACAATTAATCTAATATATGCATCTGCATATTCATTTTTTTGTAGTGTCTGTAAAACCGCTTGTTCCATCTCTTCGATTGTCATCGGGATCGTTAGTAAAATCGATTTCGCAGATTCATATAAACGCTTTAAATGCTCTTTTAAACAAAATACATTTCCGCCATAGCTACGAATCCCTTCAAATACGCCGTCTCCATATAAAAAACCGTGGTCGTAAACAGATACAACAGCCTTTTCTTTTTCTACTAATTCCCCATTCATATAGATATACTGGTTTCCCATCTTACATCGCTCCTCTTTTTTATCTCTTTATGTGCAATCCATCTTTTTATCGATTGCTGAGAAGAATACATTTTATCAGAATATTCTGTATATTAATTATAAAATATCCTCGCCTCAACAATCGATTTTCTACAAACGTGTAGCAATCCATTGCTGAGACGAGGGAATCGTGGTACCACTCAGCTTCCTTATACTTCTCGCGAAATATATGCTCTGTAAGTCCTATTAGACTTTTGTTCTTTTACCGGGAACAACTCCGCTGCTCTCTACTCAGTTTTTTCAAGGGCAGTGCTCTGAGGTGATCTTCAACCGATACAATTGTTACCACCCTCACAGCCACGGGGCAGCTCTCTGAAACAATTTGTATCGTTTACTCTCCTCTTCTTTGCATTCTTCTATTCTCTTTTCTAAAGTAAAAACTCTCGCCTCAGCAATCAATCACTACGTCATAGTAGCTTTGATTGCTGAGGCGAGAGTTTCGCGGTACCACTCAGCTTCCTTATATTTCTCACAAAATATAAGCTCTGTAAGTCCTATCAGACTATCACCCTTTTACCGGGGATGAAACCGCCGCTCTCTACTCGGTTTCCCTTTCGCAAGCGATGCTCCAAGGTGATCTTCAATGATTCGATCGTTACCACCCTCACAGCCATGGGGCAGCTCTCTGAAACTTTCATAATCATCTACTTTCCTCTTCTTTGCATATACAATATATAAAAATCAGAAAATTCTAAATTAACTTTTGAGTTATTACACGTATTATAGGACTTCATTCTTTTCATTGTCAACATGTTTTTTGAAAAATTTTATTTTAAATTATAATCCGAACTTTTTATCAAAATAAAAAAGGAATGAATCTCAATCCAACACTCATATATTACTTAAGGCTTGTCTATTAGAAAAGACAGCTTCATACATATGTAAAATTATTAAGGAGATGATGTGAATATGTTAAAAGGCAAAGTTGCATTGGTTACTGGAGCAAGCCGTGGAATTGGACGCGCTATTGCAAAACGCTTAGCAAACGACGGTGCATTAGTTGCTGTTCATTATGGAAATCGTAAAAGCGATGCAGAAGAAACAGTGCAGGAAATTCAATCAAATGGCGGTTCAGCTTTTTCTATAAATGGTAACCTCAAATCGTTACATGGTGTAGAATCTCTTTACCAATCTTTAGATGACAAATTGCAAAAACATACAGGTGAAAATAAATTTGATATTTTAGTAAATAACGCAGGAATCGGTCCGGGAGCCTTTATTGAAGAAACAACTGAAGACTTTTTCGATCGAATGATTTCCGTGAATACAAAAGCCCCATTTTTTATTATTCAACAGGCATTGTCACGTTTACGTGACAATAGCCGTATTATCAATATTTCATCAGCTGCAACACGAATTTCTTTACCCGATTTCATTGCCTACAGCATGACAAAAGGCGCGATCAACACAATGACTTTTACACTAGCAAAGCAACTTGGAGCAAGAGGGATTACAGTTAATGCGATACTACCAGGCTTTATTAAAACAGATATGAATGCTGAACTCTTAAGTGATCCAATGATGAAACGATATGCAACTGAAATCTCTGCTTTCGGCCGTTTAGGAGAAGTAGAAGATATTGCAGATACCGCTGCATTTCTTGCTTCCTCTGACAGCCGATGGGTTACTGGACAATTAATTGATGTGAGCGGTGGTTCTTGTTTATAAAAAAACATATAGTTTCAAATCTTTTTTATTGCGCAATAAAACAATTTATATAATACTAGATAAAACATATCTATTTAGGAGGATTACAGCAATGACAGAAAAAACATACGAACTCGCAACCTTTGCAGGCGGCTGCTTTTGGTGCATGGTAAAACCATTTGATGAACTTCCAGGTATTCAAAAAGTTGTTTCAGGCTATGCTGGTGGCCACACCCCAAACCCAACATACGAACAAGTAAAGTCTGGAACATCTGGGCATTTAGAAGTTGTTCAAATTACTTTCAATCCTTCTATTTTCTCTTATCAAAAATTACTAGATTTATACTGGCCACAAATTGATCCAACTGATGATGGCGGGCAATTTTTTGACCGTGGACCATCCTATCGCACAGCGATTTTTTATCATAATGAATCGCAAAAAGAGCTAGCTGAAAAATCAAAGCTAGCAATAGCAGAAAGCGGTATGTTTAAGGATCCAATCGTGACGGAAATTCGTTCAGCTGCTCCTTTTTACGAAGCGGAAGAATATCATCAACATTTTTATAAAAAAAATCCTGAGAAATATGCTCAGGAGCGTAAAGAGTCTGGTCGTGAAGATTTTATTAAGGAAAATTGGCAACAGAAATAATAAACAGACATCTTTAAGGCTGATGAAAAATTGTTTCATCGGCCTTTTTATATTTCAGTATAATAATTAACGCCTTACTTATTCACTTCATTTTTCAACTGCAACGCAATCAAACTAGCAAAATCATGTACTAGTGTCGCAGCTAATAAAGAAGTAATTTGAGCTGGATCATATGGCGGTAACACTTCCACTAAATCGAAACCAATATAATTAAAACCACTTAATGAACGCACCATATTTAATGTCTCACGACTGTTAAATCCCCCAACTTCTAATGTCCCTGTACCAGGCGCACAAGATGGATCTACAAAATCAATATCAAACGTTAAGAAACACGGTGTATCGCCAATCGTTGTTCGCATTTGCTCAAGGATACTTTCAAAACCACGATTACATAATTCTGCTGTTGTAATAACGTTATATCCTAAGTCATTGCTAGCTTCTATATCACCAGGATGATTCAATGTTCCACGAATTCCAATTTGAAATACTTTGTCTGGCTGTAGTAGCCCTTCTTCATGTGCACGTATAAACGGCGAACCGTGCCAATATTTTTCCTCATAATATGTATCCCATGTATCTGTGTGCGAATCGAAATGAATCATTGCCACAGGTCCATGAACCTTCGCTGCCGCACGAAGGCTTGCTAATGTAACAGAATGATCCCCTCCAAGACCTATCGGGATAATTCCTTGCTGCATTAACCCAAAAACGGCTTCCTCTATTAAATCATAGCTGCGATGAATATTATGTGGAATCACAGAAACATCACCAATATCAATCGCATTTGTGTCATCAAATGGGTATACATGGTGAATTGGATGATATGGAAATAAGGTCATCGATGCCTGACGAATTGCTTGTGGAGCAAAACGAGCACCAACGCGAAAAGAAGCAGCAGTATCAAATGGCATTCCTAAAATAGCAACTTTTGCTTGCTCATTACTTGATGGCAATCTCATAAATGTACCTGTCGTACAAAACTCTGGTTTTACATCTGGTGTTAGTGGATATTTCATTTCTCATTTCCCCTTTTCAAACATAATTTTTTGCACCCGAAAGAAACTTTTTTTATATGAATATTTTTTATTAAAATGCAAAAATCATGCCATATAGAAAATGATTCGTTACCCTCTATTCACTCTTTTTCTGTCTATGCATAATTGCATAGCTTATTCTAATCAACATACAAAGTATGAAAAATAGTTTTTATTAAAAGGCAAGAAATTTCATAAATCACTTATTAAAAGAGTGCGTTTATAAAATGGCACACATGATATAATAGGCGTTTTTATTTTACATATATAATTGGAATTGGTGCGGTCTATTCAAGGGATGATAATGATTCAAGAAATAAAGTAAATTACTTAAATTGCAAACCCACTTAATTTATGACAAAAAAGCAAATTAAATTTCAATAAATCAAAAAACATTACATTTATATTACAAGACACATTGATTATTTCAATATTACAGAATATAATTCTTTTGTGAAAATAAAAACTAAAATTATTCATTATTTGGGGGATATGGAAAATGAAGAAATCTATTTTACCAATTTTAATGGCTGCAATGTTTGTAGTTCCTACAGTTTCTCATGCAGAAGAAAATGTAGTTGTTCAGAATCATACATATGCAATTGAGCAAGGTGAAGAAAATGGGGCTATGGTTCCACATTGGTCAAAATATGGAGGTTCTTGGTATTACTTTAATGAAGATGGTAATACAGCTAAAGATTGGAAAAAGATCGACGGCACTTGGTATTTCTTTGGTAAAGATGGAATTATGGTTACAGACTTGAAAACTATTAATAAAAAAACATATTATTTTAATGATAATGGAGCTATGATGACAGGTTGGAAACAATTTAATGGACCTGTGTCTTATAACGGAAAATGGCGTTATTTTAATGAAGATGGCTCCATGGTTAAAGATTGGAAAAATATTAAAGGCACTTGGTATTACTTCGATGAAGAAGGATTCATGGCCACAGGTAAAAAAACGATTATAGGACAAACATTTTACTTTAATGATAATGGCAGCATGGTGACAGGTTGGAAACACTTTGGTGGTTCCGACGGATGGCATTACTACAATGAAGATGGTTCCATGGCTATAGGGGAAAAATTGATTAATGATAAAGGGTATTATTTTAATGATAATGGGACTATGGTGACAGGTTGGCGTGAGATTACTAGTGGGCCCTATAAAGGCACTTGGTATTACTATAATGAAGATGGTTCCATGGCTACAGCATGGAAAAATATAAAAGGGGCTTGGTATTTCTTTTATGGAGATGGGACTATGGCTACTGGCTGGTTACCAGCAGGCGATACTTGGTACTATCTAAATGCAAATGGTTCTATGGCTACTGGCTGGTTAAAAGAAGGATCTACTTGGTATTATCTAAATACAAATGGTTCTATGGCTACTGGCTGGTTAAAAGAAGGATCTACTTGGTATTATCTAAATACAAATGGTTCTGTGGCTACTGGCTGGTTAAAAGAAGGATCTACTTGGTATTATCTAAATACAAATGGTTCCATGGCTACTAGCTACCTGTTCATTGATGGAAAGTGGTATCACTTTGCAGATAATGGCGTTATGATCTAAGTGAATTTCAATGGGTAGAGATTTACATCTCCTACCTATTGAAAAGTATCCCTAGACCTGTTCCTCTATTCTTTAGGGAACAGGTCATTTTTGTTTTCTTGAACTCACACACAATTATAGTGATGAATGTAGTTTAGTACGATCTTTTGCAATAATTTATTTCCTCAATCTCTCAATAAAGTCATGTAATTTATCAAGCGAAGTCATATTCTGATTACATGCTATACTATCTTTACAAATATAGTTTCCTTTTTTAACAAAAGTACCTGGTACATCACCTTTTATTTCAACTAAAAACAGACCTACTTCTTCGTGACCATGACACAATGAACAAATACTCTTTTTATTTATACTTTGAAATGTTCCCTGTAGGCCAACAAACTTATTTCCGTTCTTTGCTATAATAAACTTTCTGCCCGTTCCTTTATCAATCCAACCTAAATACGACATTTCTTTCATATTTATTTCTTCTATTTCAGGAAGCTTCAATTTTTTAGCTTTAGGAAATATTTTTTTTAACGCTTGTGGTGTAATTTCCTGAAACGGAATAACATATGGATTTAACTGAAGTAAAAACGCTTCTGCCTTCTCTCTATTTTCAACTGCCAAAATCGTATCGATTATTTTTTTTTGTTCATCAGTAAGATTTTCAAAAACATGTAACACTTTTTCTATTGCAAGAGACTTCAGCGCAGCAATAACACCTCTATCGTTTGCTGTTGCGTGTCCATGCGCTAGAATATGAGTTTGTGATTTTATAAAATTATATTGATCACTTCTAATAAATGCTTCCATTATTATCACTCCATACAAATTGTTGATCTCTTTTTATTGTATACAATACACTTATTTTATAAAATGTCGAAAACGATTCATAAACAAAGTATACACAAAAAAACACTGATTATTTCTAATTGAATAATCAGTGTTTTTCATTATTATTTTGAATACACGATTTTTTTTATCGTTTCCGTAGAAAGAAAGTATTCCTCTGCTAATTGATGAATGGTAGTTCCACTTTTAAAAGCATGTTTAATGTCTCTATTCCGTGCATCAAGTTGCTTTCTTCCGCCAGATCGTGTACCCCATTTATAATGTTTAGTTTCTTGTTTTGGAATGTAAATTGTTTCACCTTGTACATACTTTTGAATTTCTGCAATTAAGTTTTCTGGTAAAACAGTCGCTGCCTTTACGTATTTCATTTCTGCTCGCCCCTTATTTTTTATGGTTCATTTCAATAAGGTGCAAAGCCAAATATAAAAGAAATGATACGAGCTCATTTTGGCGATTGAATACTACTTGTCTACCTCACGCAAAGTATCGCCATTTCCATACTTGGCTTTGCATGAGACGCTGCAGTGTCTGGCAATTGTATTGTAATCGCCATATCAACACCTCCTAATATACCTTTTGATTCAACTTTATTATATGATAAATTTTCCTCACTTGCATCCCACTACTTTTTAAAATTAAAAATAATGTGAGGGCGCTTTATGAACAAAAGAATCATTACATCATTGATTATACTAACCACTCTTCTCTTCCTACTCTTTGGAACTTATAAATTAATGAATTCACGAACGTATCAACTATTTGGTAAATTAACAAATCGGGTAGAAACAAATCAAAAAGTCGTCGCCCTAACCTTTGATTCAGGTCCTACAAAAAATGTAGAACCTGAATCTATCATTTTATTACATTCCATGTATGACGATTCTAATAATGCCTTAAAGACCATTGAAAGCATTTTAGATTCTTTATCTAAAAAAGGCTATCAATTTGTTACAGTAAACGAATTGCAGAAAAGATAATTCTATAATTAAAAGGCTCTAGCATAACGTTATGCTAGAGCCTTTTGTACTTTAAATCACTCCAATTACATTTAAAAATACGATAATAATTGCAATTGGTGCGATATAGCGAAGTAAGAATAACCATAATACAAATAATTTATAGCCTTTATTTTTACTGACACCCAGTTCTTTCATTAATACATCTTTCTTCATTTTTAATGGCACGAAAATTGCAACTAATAATACACCAAGCGGCATAAGAACGTTACTTACTGCAAAGTCTGCTAAATCAAACACTGTTTTTCCAAAAAGCTTCACATCACTTAATACACCATATGATAGTGCCGATGGAATTCCAACAACAAAGATTAGTAATCCAACAATCAATGCCATTTTTTCACGTTTTCCCTTTCCTTTTTTTGTTAAGGAAGCAACACTAATCTCTAACATAGAAATTGCAGATGTTACAGTAGCAAAAAAGAATAGTAATAAGAAAATAATGAAAAATAGTTTTCCAAATGCCATTTTACTGAAGATAGCCGGTAATACAATAAATAGTAATCCCGGTCCTTGAGATGGCTCCATTCCAAATGCAAATACAACCGGGAAAATTGCAAGTCCCGCAAGTAATGTAATAACAAGTGTTAAACCAACAATAGAAAATGCTGAACGCGGTAAATTTTCTTCTTTCGGCAAGTACGAGCTATACGTTACCATTACTGCCACACCGACAGATAATGAGAAGAACGATTGCCCCATCGCATATAAAACAATCTCAGACGTTACATGCGAAAAATCAGGTTGTAAGAAGAAACGTACCCCTTCTCCCGCTCCATCTAATGTAAGCGCACGAACAATTAACACAAAGAACAAAACGAATAGTGCTGGCATAAAGTATTTATTTACTTTTTCAACACCATTTTGCACGCCTTTACTTACGATAAAAATAGTAATAAGAATAAATAATAGCTGTGATCCAACTGCTAAATATGGATTGGAAATGATTTCACCAAATGTTGCTTCGTATGCACCATTTCCTTCCCATAGTCTACCTGTAATTGCATTCCATAAATATAATAAAATCCAACCTCCTACAACACTATAGAAAGAAAGCAATATGAAACATGTTACAATCCCTAACTTACCAACCCACGGCCATAATGTTTTAGGAGCGATCTCTCTATACGCATCAACAGCCTCTTTTTGCGTACTTCTTCCGATTGAAAATTCTGCCAATAATAAAGGTAAACCAATCAGTAAAGTAAAACCAATGAATATTAGGAAGAAGGCACCGCCCCCTCCAATACCGGCCATATACGGAAACTTCCAAATTGCGCCAAGGCCAATTGCTGAACCTGCTGCAGCTAAAACGAAACCTAATTTCGATGTCCATTGCTGTGAATTCATCTTTCTATCTCCTCTCTTCTTCTATTTTTTCTTATTATTACATTTCATACTTACTCGTATTGTTCTATCCTCTTCCCTTTCTAATACAACCACTTCCCTTCAGGAACAAAAAATCGCCCCTACAGTAACGTAGGGACGATAAAAATATCGCGGTACCACCCTAGTTGTGAAGAATACTAAGAAACTGCCGAAATAAAAAAAGCCCCTACGAAAACGTAGGGACGATAAAATATCGCGGTACCACCCTAGTTATGAAGATACAACTAAAATAACCCCGAAATAAAAAACGTCCCTACGCAAAAACGTAGGGACGATATATATCGCGGTACCACCCTAGTTGTGAAAAAATTCTTCACCACTTTATTTGATAACGGTATATACTACCGTCTTTCATTTCCTCACAATGTGAGATTTATGAAAGATGCTCCAGGACGAACTTCATGAATAATCTATATACTGATTCGCACCAACCATCAGCTCTCTGTCATAGGGAGATTTTCACTACTTTACCCTTTCATTGCCCAACTATATGTTTTCCGAATTGATTACTATCATTTTTATCATACAATAAAAAGAGTGTCAACTGATTTTTTTGAATTTTTATGTATTAATTTGCTATTTGTTGCTATAAAAATTCAAAATATGACTTTTTGATGAATACTATTGCACGACTTATGGTTTATGCTTTATAAAATCCACTGACAGGTTTATAGTAGTATAGGATGATTGTAACAGAGCACGAGTAGGAGGAAAGGTTTTGTCTACTTCAAAAGTTTTAAAAGGTACAGCTTTACTAAGCGGTGCCACAATGATTTCGCGTATTTTAGGCTTTATATACTTCTTCCCCTTTCAACTATTAGTTGGTGAACAAGGGGTTGCTTTATATGCGTATGCATATTCTTGGTATGGCATCTTGCTTAGCTTTTCAACAGCCGGCATTCCAATTGCTGTGTCGAAATTTGTTGCTAAATATAATGCATTAGGTGACTATAACACAAGTAAGAAACTGTATAATTCTAGTGTAAAAATCATGCTGCTTATGGGTTTCGCTGGATTTTTAATCTTATTTATCGGAGCACCTTACGTATCGCAGTTTATTATTCGTTCCAAAACACCTGATCCGGGGTTTATCGCTGATGTAACACTTACAATGCGAGCATTAAGTTTTGCGCTCATTATTGTTCCAGCAATGAGTGTAACACGTGGATACTTCCAAGGATTCCAACATATGAAGCCAAGTGCTGTTTCTCAAGTTGTGGAACAAATTGCACGTGTCATTTTCATTTTAGTAGGTAGTTTTATCGTTTCAAAATTACTAGGTGGTTCCGTTGCTTCTTCTGTTGCAGTCGCTACATTCGGAGCTGTTATTGGAGCAATTGCCAGCGTTTCAATTTTAATCATGTATTGGAAAAAATATAATCATTTAAAACCACCTGCAGGCGAACTAAAAACAAGGGCTTCAAACGTTTCATTAAAAAGCATTTATATGGAGCTACTTCGTTACGCAATCCCTATTGTTTTTGTAGGGATCGCTATTCCACTTTATACTTTAGTGGATCAATATACAGTTGCTGATGCACTAAGAGCAATTGGAACACCGCTTGAAACTGCGAATGCGATTTTCGCTTATATAACGAACTATGCTCAAAAATTAATTATGATTCCCGCTTCGCTCGCAACTGGATTTTCACTTACGATTATTCCAGCGATAACAAAATCATTTACAAGCGGGAAACTAGAAGAATTACAAGAACAAATCACAAAGATTTTCCAATTATTGTTATTCTTCACAATCCCTGCTGCATTTGGACTCGCTAGCATCGCATATGATGCATTCCGCATGGTATATATGAGTCCTGATACCGCTTTAGGCGGGTCTCAATATTTAATTTCTTATGCACCATCAGCAGTATTAAGTGCGATTTTCACTGTTTCAGCAGCCATTTTACAAGGCATTGATTATCAGCGAAAAACAATGATTGCATTCTCAGTTGGTATTCTCGTAAAAATCTTAGTGAATACGCCACTTCTATATCTATTAGGTGGGCATGGAGCAGTACTTGGAACAATTCTTGGATATCTCGTTTCTGATATCATTATGCTATATTGCATCGTCAAATTTGCAAAGTTTGATATTGCAGAAACAGCTAAAACAGTATTTCTTATTACAATTTACTCCGCAGCAATGTCCGCTGTCGTAATAGGATTAAAAGCGATTATCGGATGGTTGATCCCTGGACAACCTTATATCGAATCATTGCTAATCGTTATTATTTGCGGCGTGGTTGGAGGAATTGTCTATCTTACTTTCGTATTAACAAGTGGCCTAGCATCACATATTCTTGGTGATCGAATTGGTCGTTTACCTATATTAAAAAAATTAGTAAAATAAAACAAAGAAGAGATTGTATATGATACATACAATCTCTTCTTTGTTATGTTTCTTATTCAAACAATCCCATACTTAAATAACGCTCTCCCGTATCAGGTGCAATACATAACACTTTCTTACCAGCACCTAATTGTTTTGCTATCGTGATTGCAGCATAGACCGAGGCACCTGAAGATGGTCCTACTAATATTCCCTCTTGTTTTGCTAGATTTCTCATTGTACTAAGCGCTTCTTCATCCGCAATTTGAATAATTTCATTATATATTTCCGTATTTAAGTTTTTCGGAATAAACCCTGGGCTTGTTCCAACTAGTTTATGAGGACCCGGCACACCACCAGATAAAACAGGAGATCCTTTCGGTTCAACTACTGCAATATATAAATTTGGTAGTTTCTCTTTCAATATTTCTCCTGTGCCAGTAATGGTTCCACCAGTTCCAGCAGTTGCTACAAATCCATCTAGCTTTCCATCCATTTGTTCATAAATTTCAAGAGCTGTTGTATAGCGATGAATATTCGGGTTTGCTGGATTTTCAAACTGCTGCGGAATAAAGCTATTTGATATTTGTTTTTGTAATTCTACCGCCTTCGCAATTGCTCCTGGCATTCTTTGTTCTGCGGGTGTCAAAACAACTTCAGCCCCATATGCCTTAAGCAAGTTAATCCGTTCTTTTGACATATTATCTGGCATAATTAAAATCGCTTTGTATCCTTTAGCAGCTGCGTTCATCGCTAAACCAATCCCTGTATTTCCACTTGTTGGTTCAATAATCGTATCACCAGGCTTAATGAGCCCTTGCTCTTCCGCCATATGAATTAAATTATACGCCGCTCGGTCTTTCACACTACGAGATGGATTAAACATTTCCAATTTCACATACACATCTGCCGCATCTTCTGGAACGAATCGCGATAACCGTAAGACAGGTGTATCTCCAATTAATTCTGTAACATTTTGACATAGTTTCATAGCGCATCCCCTATTCTATCGTGTTTTTCGATCGCTTGGTAGTAACCATGACGTAAGTCCAATTAATGGTAAACAACTACATAATACCATAATAAATTGCAGACTATACACGTCTGCTAATTTCCCAAGAATAACGGCACCTAATGCTCCAAGGCCAAACGCAAGACCGACAATTAATCCTGACACCATTCCAACTTTTCCCGGAACGAGCTCCTGTGCATACACAACAATAACACTAAAGCTACTGGAACTAATAAAACCTATACATAAAAATAACGGCACAACCCACGCTAGAGAAACATGTGGTAATAAAAGTGCAAGCGGCGCAGAACCTAGCATTGAAAATACGATAATATTTTTCTTACCAAATCGATCTGCTAATGGCCCACCAAAGAATGTACCCAGTACCCCAGCAATCATAAAAGCAAATACAAAGTACTGTGCATTTTTAATAGACACACCATAATGCTCGATTAAATAAAACTGATAGAAGTTCCCAATGCCAGCTCCATACCAAGAACGAACAAAGGTTAAGAAAACAAGAAGAACAATTACAAACTTAATATGCTTACTAACAATTGCATTCTCCGCCTCAAGTGCAGCTCGTTTCTTTCTTCGCATCGCACCATTTACTAACTCATTTTTGTACCAATTTGAAACAAAAATTAATAACACAATACCCACCGCTGCAAAAGCCGTGAATCCAAGTGATCCAACTTGCCCAAGCGGAACAAAAATTAGCGCTGTAAAAATTGGTGCAAGAGAATTCCCTGTATTTCCTCCTACTTGATAAATTGACTGCGCTAACCCTCGCTTTGCACCAGCTGCCATATAAGCAACACGTGCGCCTTCAGGATGAAAGACTGCTGATCCTAATCCGATAAATAAAACTGAAATAATAACGATAATAAAGTTTGGTGCGAACGCAAGTCCAATCATCCCAAGCATACTCGAAAACATACCGAGCGGTAATAAAAATGGAGATGGTTTCTTATCTGAATACATCCCAAACACCGGCTGCATAATCGATGACGTCATATTTAACGCGAATGCAATCCATCCTACCTGCATATAGGACAAATTCATCGACTTTTCCAAAATAGGAAACAGTGCCGGTACAACAGCTTGCATCGAGTCATTTAAAAAATGACCGAAACTAATCGCAAATAAAATACGATATATCGTTGGTGAAGCTATTTTATTTTCCTTTGAAACTGCCTGCATAATTCACTCTCTCCTTCCCTAAAAAACAGAAAATGTAACTAATTAACATTACACTTACTGTAATAATTTCTGATTTTTAAAACATTTTCTATTCTATACTGGTTTTATTTCTTTTTCCAGCAACACAACTTCGATTTCATCTATATACATAAAATCATTAAATTTATATATTTTTATAAAGTTGAATGGAAGAAGTTTTCTTTAGATTATTTTATATCAGCAAAGATGAAGAAAGAGACAAACAAGAGTGTTGCACTCTTACTTCCATGATCAGTAGTTCTATCCGCATGTTAGCAAAAACAAAAGACAACACCTAGCTCAAAAAAAGTACATCACTCCATTAGTCGTGATGTACTTTTTTCTAATCAACTTTAATTATAATTCTCGTTTTTCTTTTAAAAGTTTTTGAAATTCTATTTCTAATTCTTCGGACGGTTCAATACTTAAGCGACTTAGCACTTCCGATATTTTTGTTTCAAGTAAAAGAAGCTTATCTTCTTTCGTATCTCGCGTCTTTTCCACTTGATTGAGTTTATATTGCTGATAATTCCCTTCAAATAATTCAATCTTTTGATTGCGGATTGTTAAAATTCGCGTAGCAATATTTTCGATAAACCGGCGATCATGCGAGACAAAGATTACACTTCCTTCATATTCTTTTAGAAGAGACTCTAACGCTTCAACAGCTTCCATATCAAGAAAGTTCGTCGGCTCATCTAACACTAAAGTATTAATATCACTTAAAAATAGCTTTGTCAGCGCTACTTTCACTCGCTCACCACCACTTAAAACCCCTACCGGCTTATAAACATCATCTCTGAAAAAATGCATTCTCGCAAGAACCGTTCGAATCAGTGTTTCATCCTGTTTTGAAGAGAGTTGGACATTTTCGATAATTGATTTCTCCGTATCTAATATGTTTAAGTTTTGACTAAAATAGCCAATTTTAACAGCTGGTGAAAGCTTAATACCATACTCTTGGTTCATGATTTTTTTGACAAATGTCGTTTTCCCACTTCCATTTGAACCGATAATCGCTAATTTATCACCGCCCCGAATGTGAAAACTTGTTTTGCTCCAAAGCACACGTTCCCCAACTTTACCTGTTACACCATCTACACGAAGAATAATCCGGTTTTTAAACGTTTCTGCATTTGGCAAATTCATCTTAATTGGTGAGAGCCCCTTTACTTTTTCTACCTTTTCAAGTTTTTCTAATCTCGTTTCGATGGCCGTTGCTGTTTTTTGTAGCTTCTTTTGCTTTTTGGCAAAGTATGGCTTTGCTCCTGTAATTCTCGCTTCGGATTTACTTACCTTTTTTGGCGCCTTTGTTGCTCTTTCAGCTTTTTTCTCTTTTAACTTTAACGCTTCTTCCAACTGCTTTTTCTTTTTCTCATACTTTTCATACGCTAATTGTTCTTGATTTAGCTCTATTTCTTTTTGTTTTACATAATCACTATAGTTGCCTGTATACTCTTTTATTTTCCCTTCATTCAATTCCCATATCGTTGTACAAAGAGCATCTAAAAATGCACGGTCATGCGAAATAATGATAAATGCCCCTTGCCAACTTTTTAACTTTTTCTCCAACCATTCGATATGTTCTGTATCAAGATTTGTAGTCGGTTCATCTGCAAGTAAAAGCTCGGCATCTTTCATAAGAGCTTTTTGGACATATTCTTGCGTCACTTCCCCACCACTTTTTGTTGTATCTGTTCGTTTAAGCTGCGGCAAAAGCTCACACCTAGTACGTTGAATAACATTTCCTTCTTCTGGAGAAATTTTTCCAGCCAACATTTGAAATAACGTCGTTTTCCCGCTTCCATTTCTACCAACTAACCCAATTCGAGCATTTTGATGAATTTGCAATTGGTCCACATCTAGTAATAAACGATCCTGTACATAGTACTTTATATGATTAGCTTCTAATAAAAACATAGTAACATCCCCTTTTATCCAGTTTAGGAGACAAAAAAATGCCCCCTATATCCATTCAGAATAGGAGGCATAATTATATATAGGTGTACACCAAAAGAGACTATCCCTTTTAGATCCAACTATACAAAGCCAATCCTATTCTGAAAAACGCAAATTAAAGGCATCACAAATAACAGCATAATCATCTGTTAAAAATAACCTTCAATTGTTTGTTTTCGTAAATAGGATTAGTACTTCATGTAATTGGGTCACCCTTCCGTTCTTTCAATTTCATTAACACTATTTTTAGTATAGCTAGAAATTTCAAATAAAATCAATGTTTTTTTCATTTTAAATAACAAAACGCTTATATTTTTCAAAATCACTCGTCTTACATTCGAGTGAAAGTTTTGTACCTTCATTTTCATAGCTCGTAGATACAACATGAGCATGATCATTGAAATAGGATACAACTTGCCCTTGATCATAAGGAATTAACATCTCACACTTTGTATACTCTTTGTAAATGTAAGAACGAATCATTTCTACAAGTTCTTCAATCCCAATTTGTTGTTTTGCAGACAGATATACTCGGTCCTCCTGGATTTTCGGAATTTCAACATCCATCATATCTGATTTATTATACGCATAAATGGTCGGGATATTTTCAACACCAATTTTCTTTAGTGTTTGGTTTGTAATCTCAATTAATTGTTCATAATTTGGATTTGCATAATCGACCACATGAATCAATAAATCTGCCTCCGCTACTTCTTCTAATGTAGAACGAAATGCTTTTACAAGGTGATGCGGTAATTTACTTACAAAACCAACTGTATCTGTTAATAAAAACGATTTATTATCTGGAAGTTCAATATTTCGCACTGACGTTTCCAAAGTCGCAAATAACATATCCTTTTCGAATACTTGTTTCTCTACAGATCCGTTAAAGATCTCAAGCATCGTATTCATAATCGTTGATTTACCAGCATTTGTATATCCCACTAATGAAACAACAGGGATTTCATTTTTCTTACGCTGTTTACGCTGTGTTTGTCGCTGCGCAACAAGCGCTTCTAATTCTTTATTTAATACTGCAATTTGCTCTTCAATTTTACGACGGTCCAGCTCTAATTTCTTCTCACCGACACCTTTATTCTTCGTACCAACGCCGCCGCTCTGTCTTCCTAAAGATTCGCGAAGACCGATTAAACGCGGCATCATATATTGCAGGTGCGCGACTTCAACTTGCAACTGCGCTTCTTTCGTCTTAGCACGCTGCGCAAAAATATCTAAAATTAAAATGGTACGATCAATGACTTTACAATCTAAGTCAGCTTCTAAATTTCGAATTTGTGAAGGCGATAACTCATCATTAAAAATAACCATATTCGCATCTGATTCCTTCACAAAAGCAGAAACTTCTTCAATTTTCCCTTTTCCGATATAATGTGATGGATTCACGCGGTGTAAATTTTGGATAACTTGCCCTACAACTTCCACATCACACGCTTCCGCAAGATTCGTTAACTCCTCCATTGAATATTCAAAATCACTTTCACTATTTAAATTAACTCCAACTAATATCGCTTTTTGTACTAGTTCTTCCATATATTTATTCCTCCATTTCGATTACGTAAAATTAAAAAACACAGGTCACTGCCTGTGTTTTTTGTAAACGGATGAGGGTACGACAAATAAACAAAAGAAAGCATTGCTTTCCAATTGTTACATGGTCAATACATCACAAATAATATACGTATCCAAAGGAACATACACATATATCTCATCATTCTATTTATAAAGGTACGACAAAAAGAGGGCGTATTCGTCCCTCCCTCTTTTCACATATCAGTTCAATAAAGGGTTCCTTTAAAATAGGCAGACCAATCCCGTTCACTCTGTACACAGACAGAGCCTTTGAGCGCTATTCAATTATCGGCACAAAGCTTTGAGACGTAATCTGATTAAAATCAAAGGAGACCCCTCCGTTCATTAAAAGTTACATAAATCTTAGCATAATTATGTAGTTTTCACAACATTAAACTTCACTTACGGGCATAAATAAAATCATTATTTTTCTACTGCATTCTTCATTTTTTTACGCATAATTTAATAAAGTTCTCGTCTTTTGTTTTGCATCACTTTATGGGTGAAATCTATAATTAATGAATCGAATTCACCCCATACAAGCTTAACGACCTATATCTTGCACGTGTTCAATCTCTTCTTTTTCTTCTTTCATTTCATAATAGTATGATGGCAATTCTATTCTATGCTGCAAGAAATAATCCTCAATCAATGAAATGATCACTTTCAATGTTTTCACACGCGCATATAATTTATCGTTACTAGCGATAATATTCCATCTTGCATTCGGTTTATCTGTTTTCTCAAACATTTCTTCCATTGCCCGGGCGTATTCATCCCACTTTTCACGATTGCGCCAATCTTCATCTGTAATTTTCCATCTCTTAAGAGGATTTTTCTCTCGATCTTTAAATCGCACTAACTGCTCATCTTTACTAATATGATAGAAGAATTTTGCTACTATGTAATGATCATCTGTTAATAATTTTTCGAAATCATTGATTTCATCGTATGCTCTATTCCATTCTTCCTTTGTAGCGAATGCCTCTACACGCTCTACCAATACACGACCATACCAAGAGCGATCAAAAATTGTGATTTGACCATACTGAGGAATTTTCCTCCAGAAGCGTTGCAAATAATGGTAACGTTTTTCATGAGGAGCAGGCGCACCAATTGGATTTACTTGGAATCCACGCGGATCCAGATGCTCAGTAATTCGTTTAATTGCCCCTCCTTTTCCAGCCGCATCCCAACCTTCCATCGCCATAATAACGGCTATTTTTTCTTTTTGTAAAATTTGCTGCAACGCTAATAAGCGCCTTTGATACTTTTCAAGCTTCTTATTATACTTTGATTTTGATTCCATTCTTTTCGTTAAATCTACTTGAGCAAGACGATCTTTTGTCATAAAATAATCCCCCTTTTCCTACACTAACGCTATTTCAACATAATTTTCAATATTTTTGATTATTTCCAGAAAATACAAACAAGTTGTTGTACAATAAGAATGGGGTGATACATTATGAAACAAACACTACAAAACGTGCTCGAAAAATATAGTGCCATGCATCTAGAAAAACATATTTTAAATTCTCTTGAGCCAACAATTCAAATTCGTCTACGTAAAGGATCTGATGAGCAAATAGCAGTGGGAACCTCAAAATTAGGAGGTTTTCCAGACTTACCTGATGAATTAAAGATTCCAACATACAACGACATACCGTTACACTTTATTGGACAGCTGAATTTAGAAGAAATACAACCTTATCACAAAGGAAACCCACTGCCTACGAAGGGCATGTTATATTTCTTTTATGACGCAGAAGAACAACCATGGGGGTTTGACCTAAGAGATATTGGAGGTCATCGCGTTCTGTACACGGAAAATATAGAAAACCTAAAACGACGAGAACTTCAAACAGAAGTGTTCCCTCCTTCCATCATCTCCTTTCAAGAAACTTGGACATTAGCAAAAGAAAAAGTCGGAGAAACAGGTTTATCAAATGATGATGAATGGGATATTTATAAAGAAATAGAAGAATTGTATATCGATGGATTGCATCATTTACTCGGCTCCGCACAAGCTATACAATCAGAAGCAATGGCGGAAGAGTGTCATCTTGTTACAAACGGAATCTATTTAGGAAATGGGTACCCCTCAGATCAAGAGATAAAACATTTGCCTGGCAGCGCCCAAGATTGGATGTTACTGTTACAACTTGATACCAATGATGAATCTGAAATGGATTGGGGAGACACTGGCTTATTATATTTCTGGATCAAAAAAGAAGATTTATTGCAAAGAAACTTTGAAAATACATGGTTGATTTTGCAATGTTGTTAAATCAACCATGCATTTTCAACATATCTCCTCTGTTTCTATACTGTAATTCGTATAAAGCGAAAAAGAATAGAAAAAATGGCCAACTTTTTCTACAAAGTTGGCCCATCTATTATAATTTCAGTTCTTCTATATGAAAAAGCTCAATAACCGCTTGTGTACTCCTCTAACCCTTAGTTTTTGCATCACATTACTAATATGATTGCAGACAAGCCTTCTACTAAAGTACACCTTTTATCAGCGGAGGGCTTCATCCTCTACTAAGCTATTAAAAGAAGATATACCTCTTACAATTTTATGAGATTCATTTTGTGCAGTAACTTCTTTGATTTCTTTTAGTAACTATTTATCCATCTCTTTTTCTCTGTCAGTACAAATCAATCTGCAAAACTTTCAGGACTTCTATTTTATTTCATGTTCTTCACCTTTTCTAGACCATATCACAACAGGAATGAGTAATAAGGCTAAAGCCCCTCCAGCTAATGATAATGCCGCATAACTCGAATTCGCTACCACCATGCCTGACATCGCCCCCCCAGAAGCTCCTGCCAATGCAATAAAAACATCCACTTTCCCTTGTGTCTTTGCACGCGTTAAAGGTTCTGTTGCATCAACAATTTGAGCAGTGCCACTTATTAATCCAAGGTTCCATCCTAATCCAAGTAAAGAAAGAGCAATGATCAGGAGAATTAAAGAATCGCTCGGTGCAATGGCAGCTACCACTCCCGCACTAAGTAGTATAACTCCGGAAGCAATACTCATTGCCATTCGACCAATCTTATCAACAAGAATTCCTGTAACGAGTGATGGAAGGTACATTGCTCCTACATGAAATCCAATAACAAGGCCCACTTCATTTAATCCATGTCCATGGTGTTCCATATGTACGGGAGTCATAGTCATAATTGCAACCATAACAATTTGAGTAAGTATCATGACGATGGCCCCAACTGTAACGCCCCTTTTATTTGCTATCGATTTCTCAGTTATCGCACGCCCTTTATTTGTATGTTCCTGTTTATATGTTTCTATCCTGTTCGCTATTATTAATGGATCTGGACGAAGCATAACGAAAAGTACGAGGCCTGCTAACAAAAATGCAGCTGCTGATAATATGAACGGACCAGCAAGTTCAGGAATACCAATAGAAAGAGCAAAGCTCCCCATTACCCCTACCAAATTTGGTCCTGCTACCGCACCAAAAGTCGTCATAACCATGGTAATACTAATAGCAGTTGCCCTTTGCTTCTTATTTGCTAAATCCGTACCGGCATAACGGGCTTGTAAATTTGTGGCTGTGCCTGCACCATATATGAGTAAGGAAGCAAGTAAGAGAATAATACTATTTGTTAAAGCTGCGATTACAACACCAATAGCACCAAGCCCTCCTACCATAAATCCTGTCGCAAGCCCGATCCGGCGTCCATAACGCTGAGAAAGCCTGCCTACTACTAAAGCTGCTCCTGCAGATCCCATTGTAAACATGGCTGCTGGCAATCCCGCGAATGCATCTGTTCCAAGCATTTGCTGCGCAAGAAGTGCGCCTACCGTAATTCCAGCAGCCAATCCCGCACCACCAAACATTTGTGAAATACTTACGATCACTAATGTTCGTTTATATATCTTTTGTTGTTCTTCTACTGTATACATATGATTCCTTATTGAACCATCAGCTGTATCAAGCATTTTCTCACCTTCTTTATGAAAGATTTTCCTTTTTTAAATGTACTATGTTTAATGTTTCATATTCAATAACATTTTCATCCGTTCTTTTCTTTCTAAAAGAGAAAAACAAAAAAACTGCCCAAATACTTTGATTTAGGGCAGTTTTTTCTTAGGCACAAATGTTTTTTATTTATTAAACTAAGATTCTCTCATTTATTTGCAAACTCTACACATCACATTGTTAATATGATTACGAATAAGCCTTCTTGTTACTAAATTTATCTTCAATTCTTTTATCTACCCCATTTATTCTCCATTACTTTAAAATACAAATTTTCAAACTCACTAAAATATTTACCATAAAACCCTAACATTTCAATGTAAATGTTAACAACTTCAACTAAATCAAAATGATCGCCATTTTTAGCTAATTCATAACTATCATCAACACTATATAAATCACGATATTCATCTTCCCAATACAAACCTCTGTTGACTAAAAGTCTAGTTGTGGATTTAATTGACTCTTCAATCATTAGCTCATTTCGTACTAACTTTTCATGAATTACAGAAAGAGTTAATTTCACAGCATACTCTTCATCAACTATTCTACTAAACTCAAATAACTTCCCTTCAATATCATCTATCTTTTCTTTAGACATTAAGGATATCTCAATTATTTCATATGGCGGGCTGTCACTCACTTCAATCACTTTATCACACCATTGAATTACTTCTTCTTTGCTCCACAATCCGCAACAAAGCCCTAAGCCATAAATACTAGTTAGTTTTTGAATGCAATCCAAAACTTCTCACCTTCAATTTCTCATATACATTTTCATTTAGTTTTAAACCCAGTATACGATACATTCATTTAAAATTATAATGTTTAAATTTAATATTATAATATACATTACATAATTTCTTTACAAATGCTTTCTATCCCTTTGAAGATTTTGGTGCATATAGAACCTTTCTGCCTTTCTGAGGAATGAGAAAAAGTATTGAGTAAAATTCTCTATAATAAAAAGAACCAACCCTCGATGATATCGATGATTGGTTCTTTTACATGATTTCACAATAGAACATTTTTCAATATATACTTACTAAAAATCGTGTAACCATGTTTCTACTATTATCTATTCTCCTATGCGCATGTTAGCACTCATCCAACCGACTCGACTCTTTTAGCTAGTTTTCCCTTGAAAAATAGGTTTCGCAATTAATGTAGCGAAAGGTCGTATTTTAAATACAACGTACTGCGTAAATAATGCTATTAATATTCCATGTACACATCCTGCAATTACATCCAATGGATAATGTACTCCTACCCATATTCTCGAAAAAGCTACACCAAGTGCTAAGAAAAACCAAGTATATTTAAAACGATAGGCAGATAGCAATAGTGTAGCTGCAATTACAACAGCTGATGTTGCATGATCACTTGGAAAAGAAGAATTGGCAGCATGATCTACAAGTTTTGTGATGTTATGTGAGACAAAAGGACGCTCTCTATAAATAAATATCTCGATAATTCTATTGATGGAATACGCTAAAGTAAACGCAACAATCGATTGAAAAGCCATTACACGAAATTGAGGTTTATTCTTTATCCATAACAGGATGAGTAGTAACACGAAAGCATATTGTACATATTCTGCAAATATAATCATTACATCATCTATCAGTGGATATTGCTGTACCTTACTATTTATAAAGTTGAACCATTCATAATCTAAGTCTTTAAAATTCATTACATAATCTCCTTTATTGCTATAGAGTCCACGCTACATTTCAACAAAATATACCTTTGGACTCTAATAAATTCTTATTATATTTTTTTATTGTTTCCACCTACAAATCATAATCTATTCAATTTTAATAAGATTACTCACAATGTACTATCTTATTTTGTGACATAAACATTACATTTTTGTAAGGTTCTTTTTTCATTTTGATAGTTTAACTTATGTAAAGTGTTTATATGAAAAGATTTATCGGTGATTTGTATAGAGAATCTCGATATCCGAAATATGGTTCGGAATCGAAAAGTGTCAAAGTCGATTTCTGATGTGGGCTAGGGCGCTTTTCGCAAGATGCTTTTGTAAAAGTGTGAAAAATTTGGAGGTCTACTTGTAAAAATAGATCCAGCATACACATCACAAGATTGTTCAAGCTGTGGAAATCGCGTAAAAAAATCCCTATCGATTCGGACACATATTTGTACAAAGTGTGGAACGATATTAGACCTGGATCACAATGCGAGTCTAAACATTTTGCAAAAAGGATTAGAACAATTACATGTGAGAACGACGGAAGACTGAAACTGAAGGACAAGGTTGTGTCCAAACAGTATAAACGGCGCCTGTGGAGAATATGTAAGACTGCTTGGGAACCCCAAGCAGGAAGCCCCTTCTTCAAACAACTCATAAGAGTGTTAAGAAGGAGTCATTCACAAGTCAACTACTTAGCTCATTCTAGATATTGTTTGAACTATAGTTTGAATTCCGGTTGAAATAATAGATGCATTTATATTTCTTGCATCTATTTTAATGATATTTTCTTTATAAAAATTTGATAAATAATTTTCATCAATAGGCCTCAATAGTACATGTTCAGCATGTAAACGTTGAATCAACTCAGTTGCATTCATATTTTGCGGTAAGGCAAGATGTAACTTTGTATCAAGAGAAATCGACCTTTTATAGTCAATGCTAACTTCACAATCTTGGAGTTGTCTTTTAATTTCTTGATGTAATAGCATCGATTTTTTTGCATATTTTTTGTAAGTCGCTTACTGTGCGTATGAAACATGCCACTTTTCAAATAAACCTCCAGCGCTCCTTGTGTAATAAGGCTTGTATCATAATCAATTACTCGTTTTAATGCCAAAAAATTACTGAGAATATCTTGAAGTGGGAGTATTACTGCTCACGAATAACGGGATAACTTAGTTTCTATCTTTTTTGAAGCGAAAATATACAAAAATCAAACCCACAAGGATAACTAGCACAATTAAAAGAATGAGGCTATAACGGTGAGCATAGTGTACTACATGACGCCACTTTTCTCCCAGTTCTAATCCTAACTTGATAAAGGTGAAACTCCATAATAATGCTCCTGAATATGCATAAAGGCAAAAAGTCCAAAATCGAAAACGAGAAATACCCGCTAAATAGGCAGTAACATGGCGAACCCCAGGAATAAAATAGCCAATAAATAATAAGGCAGGACCAATCTTCTGAAACAAAATCTGTGTTCGATTTATTTTATTTTCTGTAATATGTATTTTCGGACCAAATTTCTTTAAAAACGGAATCCCAAGTTTCACTCCTAACAAATAACTAATAGTAATACCAATTGACGAACCGATACATGCACTTAGTAATGCAAGTAGAAATTTCATTTCCCCTTTATATACATAGTACCCTACAAACGTTAACAACGTTTCATCAGGTATCGGTAACCCGATAATTCCACCCACTAAAGCAATAATAATCCCGAAATATCCAAAATGCGAAATGAGATAATGTAATTGTTGTTCTATTGTAATCACCATCCATACCAATTACGAACTGGTATCTCAATCATTGAGACACCTTTTTAAACAAAAAACATTATATACCTCCTAGTATTATTCCAATAAACCCCATTAAAATTCTAACCGTATAACTTATTTCCGAATATAAAGTGAAACTTCCATCAGTGGGAGTCTTCACTTCCCCGCCGATGGTTAGCTGAACGAATCGAGCTTTTACGGGATAAAATGTGTTACTCCACTTTTTTCTATATTTTCAAAATGAAATTGTATTGATTTCTCTTTTTTATCCAAATATAATTAAATATGGATTTTGTATTGTGCTAATAATAGCCTTTATTCCATAGTGTGTATCTCTAGAATTAGAAATATAAAAGATAAATAAGCAAGTTATATAAGATTTATGGTTTATAAGAAAAATCAAAGTTAACAAAACAGATAAAATTATAATATGGGGTTACACAAAAACGTTTGGAGTGTGTACATATGGTATACAAAGATATTCTAAAAAAGATCCATGATGCACCAACTGATTATGATTTTAGTAAATTAACTGAATCCATTATTGATGAAGAATCTATGCTTAATGGTATACCCCAAGATTACATTATCTTCTTAAAAGAAGTTGGATATGGATCTGTTTCTAATGCGTATTTTATGTTCTATGGAGGACTTATTGAAGCGGATGAAATATATGACGCAGATGAAAATCCAGAAATAAAAACTGTTTTATTATTTGGTGATAACTTTGCTGGCGATGCGATAGGCTTTCAAACTACAAATAACTGGGAAATTGTTGAGATTTGGCATGAGGACTTATCAATCGTACCGAGAGACGAAACGAGTTTTAAAGAATTAGCTCAAAGCATATTTTCAAAAGAGCTTTAAGCGATTAGTCACTTTATCTAAAATAAAAAAAGCATTCCACCATTGCAGTTGTGGAATGCTTTTCTCTCATTAATCAAATCATATTAATTCCTTATTTACTTCACCATCCCTTACTCGTTAACCCTTTTCTTCTCCTACCAACTCGAAACTTTCCTTTATAAAACACCAAACTCACCAAACCACAAAGTAAAATAATTGGTGCACTTACTTTATATAAATCTGTAAAGCTCATTGCCATCTTATTTTCGGCATAATGACTAACATCATTTGAGAATGCAAGGATATCTTTCTTTATACTTTTTTCTTTTTCTTCCACTTCTTTTGTTACTTGCCTTGTAATTTCTTCTCTTTTTCCTTCTCTATATTCCACTGGAACTCCATTTAAAGCTTCATTCACTTTTTCATGAATCAATTTCTCTTTTTGTTCCTTGCTCAAGCCGAGATTGTCTTCACTTTGTTTTTTTTCAGCATTTGATTCTAAACTTTTATTTCGGATTTTTTCTTTTGTTATTTGCAATATTTTTTCTTGCTCAACCTGATCCACATGAATATTACGAACTTTCTCTTCAGCATAACGATAAACATTGTCTTTATTTACAGATAGATTATGAGTTAAAGTTGATACAAATATAGCAACAGCTAATACAATCCCTACTTGTCTCAACATCGATACAATGCTTTGGGAAGCGGTTAGTAATTCCCCTTCAAATGAAGAAGCACTTAAAATCGTAATGGGACCTACGACTAAACCATATCCAGCACCTAATATCATACAAGGAATAATAATATCTGCACTTGTTGAATCTACTCCTATCATTTGTAACCAATAATACGCTATGCTCATCACTATGAAACCCGATAAAATAATAAAAACTTTCCCAAGCTTTTTAATTAGCGTTGCAGATAGTGGGGAAACAATAAATATCATTGCTGAAATAGGTGTAACTAAAAAAGCCGCTTCCATTTCTGTTCGATATTGTATTTTTGTAAGAAAAGTCGGAAGTAAGACAGTTACTCCAACCAAAAATAGATTGCTTAATATGACCACAATAGATGCTCCAACAAAGGTTCGATCTTTAAATAGCTGCAAATTCACCATAGGCGCTGAAACTTTTCTTTCGACTAAAATAAATAACAAGAGAGAGAGAATACTAGTAATATAGCAAACCCACGCTAAAGTACTCAACCATCCCCATGTATTTCCCTTTACTAATACGAGGGTGAAAAAGAAAATTGCTGAACTACTTAGTATTAATCCGATCCAATCAATTTTCGATACAACTCGTTCTTCATTTTTTATTTGTAGCATACTAAAGCATAAAACAATCCCAATAATACAAATTGGAATATTGACAAAGAATACCCATCTCCATCCTAAATTTTGTGTAATAATCCCGCCTATTACAGGGCCAATCGCAGCTGATAAACCTTGTGTTACTCCTAAAATACCAAGCGCAATATGCCTCTTAGCTAACGGAACTGCTGATACTCCAATTACCATACTCGTCGGAAATAAAATTGCAGCTCCTATACTTTGAATAAAGCGAGAAAAGATAAGAAAATCTCCCGTATTCGCAAAGGCACAAAGCGCCGATCCACCACCAAAAACGATTAAACCAATGATGTACATCTTAGCCTTTCCAAAAATATCAGCAATACGTCCTAACGGGATTGCTAGCACCGCAATTGTCATTGTATACACATTTAATATCCATGACATTTTTTCTAATGACGTATTTACACTAGATTGTATTACTGGTAAAGCGATGTTCATAATGGTGGTATCAATCATACAAAGAAAAATACCTAAACACATCAAAAACACTATCTTAAGCCCCCTTGATTGCTCCATTGCAATCTCCCCTTTTATAAATTAGCACTTCTTTTTATTCCTTGTTTTCCCTATCTTCTTCCAGTGTAAGTTGGACTAATTTCTTCTTTAATATCTCAACTTGCGCAGCATACGATGCAATACCAACATCAAGCGAAATCTCCTCTACAAATGTTATACCCTCTCTCCATTCCTCATATTTCAAGCGAAGATCTGCAATATATGCTTCTTTCCTTTTAATTTCTTCTTCAATCCATCTCTTCATTGTCTCTCCATCAGCATAATTACCAAAATACATTCGCATTAAAAAGTCCGAGCGTAACACATCCTTCTCTACATCAGTCTTCATATATTGATAAAACTCTTCTCTTCCTTCATCCGTTATGAAGTACATTTTTTTATTTGGCTTTCCCTCTTGCATAATAACCTCTTTTTTGATTTTCCCTTCCTTCTCTAACTGCCTTAAAGTTGGATAAATCATACCAAAGCTTCCATCGAAAAAATGAGTGAACACATCTTCAAATACAATTTTTATGTCATAGCCAGACAACTCTTTTTCCATCAATAACCCTAAAACAACATCTCTTCCTTTCATTCAAGACACCTCGCAATTCATATAATCAACAATCATATTAACGATGTTAATATGATTGTTGATTATATATTATATTTTAGTATTTGTAAAATGTAACCAATTAAATTTTCATTTCATACCCTGTAAAGAATTTAAAACAAAAGACTATGTAGAAAAATCCTAACGGGTTCGGATTTGAAGTACAAAATTAAAAATAACCATTTAAAAAGAGGTGCAATTAGCACCTTTTTTTAAATGGTTATTTTAGCAAGTGAACTAGCACCCAAATTGGTGAACTTTTGATAATATCAGTTTATCACTAATTTGTCCTAACGGTTTCTTGGAGTTTTTCCATTACCCTTGATAAAGCTAAAATTGAATTTGTTGTTTCAAATTCTCCAACATCTAAGGAATGGTTTGCATTTTGGACAACATCAATCTTTAAATTTGATTTACTTAATTGGTCAATTTGATTTGAATTGTAATGATGGTCTTTATCCCCGATAACTAAAAGCCCTTGATGATGACTATTCAAGATTGAGTCAAAAATCGAATCAGACTTTATCAGAGGAGTGAGTAAAATCATTTTTGACTTTAAGAATTCATCTCTCTTCATTAAGTCATTCGCAATTGGAATTGTTCCGAGTGATTTTCCTAAAAAAATCGAATTGTTGTATTGCCCATTTTTTAAAGCATCTAAAATCACAGGATTAATATCATCCATTATTATTTTGGTTATTTCTTCAATATTTTTTTTCATTGTTTGCTCATCATAGGCGTAATGGATATGGACAACATCGATTTTGTTTTGGAGCATTACCATCGTCGAATAATAAAACAAGGGTTTATCGTAATTGTAACCTGAACCTGAAAACATAAAGCAAATCGTTTTGGAACCCATTTCTATATGTGTATAACTAATCGCTTTATCGTTTGTTTGTATCTCCTTTTTCTTTCCTTTCATCATTTTCCCCTCCGAAACTTTTATAATATTATAACATAAATTACCAACTTCTCTTTTTATTTTTCTTAACTTTCGCAAAAAATAAAAAAATCAATATCACAATAATAATCCCGCCTATAAACATTTCTTAATTTACTCATTCATAACCTCCTTACTACTTAGAATTCATATTTTGTCTCTGATAATCAAGAGGAATATCCACCGCAAATTCTCTATCTGCAATTGGTGTATTTACAACAAAGGACTCCGTTTCTAAATAACCCACTACCTCTCCTTGTTCATTTCGATTTTCATATTTCAAAACAAGTCCTGTATTTCGATCAAACCAATAATGAAATATTTTTGCTTGAAATTTTTTAGCATTAGCACCTATAAATTCTCCTTGAACTACAATTGTGTCATAACCCCTATACGTTTCATGTTGGTTTACTATATTCCCCTCCTTCGCCAACTGAATTAGTAATGTTTCCTCCACGTTTTCACCTCCCCATATTCATCCTATCTATTTATTACCTACCAACTTGAAAAAAGTTCATTTTCTTCCTGTAGAATTACATATAAAATAAAGCTAATCCTTCTATCAACTAAGAAAGATTAGCTTTATAACTCGTGCATATACACAATAAGATAATTTTCTATCTTCCCGTCCAGTGCTTTCTTATCACTTCTACGACAATTCCCGGGTTATCCCAGTGCAGCATATGTGTCGCGTCACTTTTCTATAACTGCTAAATCAAATATACATGCATAACTTCTTTAAAATTAGAAAATGCTAACAAAATCAAAACTATCCGCTATAGCGAATTGGAGAATCATACATGACAAGAAAAATATTATTCTTACTTGCTTTCATATGTTTTGCAGTTCCACTTCAAACAAGCGCTTTTACTTTTGCAGAACTCCCTGTTACATCAAAATCTAAGCAGTGGTATATTGAAGTTGATAAGGCTAAGGATCCTCAAGCATTACCATCAAAAGCAGATATGTTTCATTCATACAGCTTGCTTGTAAAGAATATCGGTAAGGACGTATCTAACGTATCAGTTGAAATACGTCACAATAACCCGAAATCAAAAGCCTCTTTCAAGCCTTTCAACAAGTCTGATATGAGCGTGTCATATAGTCAAACTAGTTTTACAAAAATGAAATTCCCATTATATGAAGACGCCAATTCATTTGATATTGTTATTAGCTGGGAAGAGAAAGATTTTAGTTATAATGGTCACCCCGAAAAAGCAGAAAAACAATTTACGCAAACATTTGTATTTCAGGAACAGTGAGCTCTACCGTTTAACAGGGCTTACTGTTTTTTGTTAACCTATATTAATCAAACTTGCGAATGCTCGGAACAAGTAGCGCGATTGCTACTACGACAATTGCTGCAATAGCTAGAATGATAATTGTCACAGTACCACCAATTATATTCGCCAACCAACCGACAACTAAATATCCTAACGGCAATAATGCAAACGATCCTAACATATCAAGACTTGCTACCCTTCCGAACGCTTCTTCTGGCACGAGTTCTTGCAAGCTCGTTTCCCATATTAGGCCAAAAATCATAATTCCAAACCCCTCTAATGCCATTAACCCTATTAATCCTGGTGCCCAAGAAACAAAGGGCATTAGTAAAAGTGACATCCCACTAATGAGAACACCTCCATAGGCAAGCAATCCTCGTTTATGCCACCTCTGTCTCCCGCCAAAAATAAGAGCTGCCACAATAGCCCCAGCTCCAGAACACGCCATTCCAAGTCCATAAACAAACGGTTCAAACTGATGATGTATATTAAATAGCCAAGGGATTAATACAACGATAATTCCTGCGTAACAAATATTAATAAATGAAAATGCTAAAATTGTAATCCAAAGCCACGGATGGCTTTTTAAAACAACAATACCTTCTGTAAAATCTTTTTTGAGATTCATTTTTTGATTTGTTTGTTCCTGTACTTTTTTAGCTGTTACATCTTTTAAAAACAATAAACAAATAAAAGATAACAAATAAGTCAATGCATCTAACCCAAACCCGATTCCAGCCGATGCAACTGAAACAATAAGCCCGCCAAGCGCTGGGCCTATTAAACGAACGCCTTGATTACTCATTTGCGTTAATGCGTTAGCTGCATTCCGAATTTCTGGCACGAAAACCCTTGCTCGCACCGCTGCATATGCCGGTTGAAACAGGCCTTCCATTAGTCCATATACTGCTACTAATACATATAGAATATTGATTGTTAAAGTATCTGTAAAAATAAGTGTCGCAAGTGTTATCATCACTATGCATCGAACAATATCAGTAAATAACATTAATTTAACTCGATTCATGCGATCAACGATTAACCCAGAAAACGGTAAAACAAGAATATTCGGAAGCATATACATAGCCATCGTCATTCCCATAACAACTGTTGAACCTGTTAACGTATATACGACTACTGGAAGAATTACCATTGTAATGGAACTTCCCAAGACGGAAAGAAGCTGTCCAATCCATAAAAAAGTAAAATGACGTGATTTTGTAACAGGTAACAATAAATTACTTACATAACTCCCCTTATTTTTTGTCTGTATTTCTCCTTGCATATGTATCCCCTTCCTCTAAACATCTTCCTTCTTTTTCCTTTTATTATAACATTTATTTTTTCTTTCTTTTCTAATAATTTAGTTTTTAGATATATCAAAAAAAAATTTCAACGACATCTCCCTTCCGTTCTCTCAATCTCATAATCAATCTCTAAAAACCTCACACCAAACACCCACATTTGATGGTGCGCTGTCAAAATCTGATCAGTTTTTTCTTTTATCGTAAAAGTCTCAGCTAACGGTAATCGAATCGTAAAGAAAGGGGTATGTAAATAAATCCCTTCGTCTCCTTTTGTACTCTCTCTTAACTGACTAGTAATGATAAGATCTTTGTTATCATTACGTAATTTTAAAATACCCGTCATATTAGAAAATGGTAGCGGCAAAGCAATATTCATATATGTATCTCCTCTATATGTATGCTGTGAATAAAGAGCTACAAAGATCGTTTCATCCTGCTCATTTTTTCGAATCCATGCCCTCACATCTTCTCTACCATCTCGTTCACCTTTTACCGCAATGATATTACCATACATAGCTTCCCATCTATTTCCCATTCCTAAATGAATTTGCTGTATATGTCTACTTATTTTTTCATAGAGAAAGGCAAAGGGCCGAAACCAACGAGACCACTTAATGTTTGCTTTTAATTGATAATTTTTCGTATGCTCATAAAAATCAATGATAAGTGGAGATACTTTTCTTTCATCAAACTCCATACTATGAAAATCACTCATTTGCTCTACAAGACCTGTATACTCTTTCTTCTTTATGAAATCCTGTTGCAAGAAAAGCGTTTCCCCCACTTTCATCTTCCCTTTGATACGACTCATCGGTTTTCCATAATGAATGTAAGCTGGCACATTCTTTTCAATCATCCAGCCAATAAAAGCAGGCAATGTTACACCAATTCCATTCACAACACCATGAATCCAAACCATTTGCGTAATTGTGATCGTCATAACTTGCTTAAAGTTCCCATATGAGTATACTAACGAAAATAAAATCGTTATCATAAGTGTGCTCGATGAAATGATAAGAAGGATTTTTGCAATTATCGAAGTGAATTTTGTTTTCCATACATAAACACCATAAGCATAAAGTGAGATGAGATAAATTAATACCGCAAAGAACTCGAATGTTCTTGAATAAGTAATACCAATCGCTACTGTCATCGGTGAAATAACAATAATAACCGTGATAAATTTATATAGTTTACTTTTCTTTTGTTGCTTTCTCCCAAGTAAACCTACAGATAAAGGTAGTAAAAAGGCTGAATAATGAAAGTGAGCTGCTGTAAGCAAAACAATATCTGAACTAAACTGCATAATGGATATATTTGCTACAGAGGCAAAGAACCAAAAACCACCTAAAAACAAATAAATAAATCCGCTATCAATTGCCGTCTCTTCTAAAGGCTTCCATCCTCTTTCTAGTAACCTACTTACGCCGAATAATGCAATAATGCCTGTATATATAAACCAAATCATTGCAAATAAAAAATAATCTGTTATGAAGGCCAGCATCGCACTGATTGCAGCAACCGGATAAAGTAACAATACAAATTTATAAAATAAAACCTGTGACCCATCTCTTTTTTCCTTATCAACAATGCATAATGACATTGGTATAAATAAAAAAACAGATAACACTATGATACATTCAACGGGATTTAGTTTCGGCCATTCCAATATAATAAAAACCATATAACAAATAAGGCCAAGAATTATATTTTTCATCTAGTCTGATCCCTTTCTACAAACGTTCCCTTATATGAGAAAAGCGGGCCAAATAATGGATTTCGTACTTGAACATGAATTTTGTAACAGTTTAATGCATCATCATAGCTCTCTATAACTTTCGCCTCTCCATATAAAAATTTGGGTAGTGGTATTTTCTTCCCAAGTATGTAAAACCATTGTTTTTTTGATGAGATATGCATTGCTCCTTCTTCATCAACATAAAAGGCAAGTGTTGATACGAGCAAGTACGGTTCACCAAAGTAATCAATAATTTCATTCTGTTTTGTATTCAGGTACATAACGGCATTGAAATAACGTTTTTTGTTATCAAACCGAAACATCCGATTCCACCTTACAAAAGCATTTCCTTTCGCATCCTCTTCAGCAATATTATGTATTGTAAACGGTACTTCTTTTCCTCTTTCTGAAAAGAACATGCGAAACTTAGATGCAACTCTTAAAAGCATCTTGACAAGAAACGATCCTTCATCAATTTCATCCATTTTCCCTTCACCTATAAAACTATTGTTTTCCGTAATTGCATAACGTTTTTGTAATTTCGGGTGTAGCTGCTGATAAGATTCTCCTAATAATACTTCATAGATGCTAGCCACGCATTTACCCCCTTCTTTTTCTCTTACAATTTTTCGCTCTTGGTAAATCACTACTGTTCATATACCCAATAATTGATAATCCAATTAATATAAAATTTAAGGCAATGGGGTTAAATGGTTGGATAAAACTCAAAATATTTGTGAATCCTGCTACTATGGTTAGACCAATTAAAATCATAATGTGCAGCAGCAATAACTTCTGTTTTTGAAACGGCAACAACCATATGATCCCGATTCCTATTTCTAAAAAGCCAATTATTTTAAGCGAAAGAATGCTATTTTCGTTTGAACCAATAAGTACAGAAAGCATCTGTACCTCTTCTGGGTGATTAAATAATACTTTTGGCATAAGCCCTTGATACATCCATACAAAAGAAAGTAAAAAACAAATAAGCCAATACGTAATCGATTTTCTTATTAACAAGCGAGGATGCAACCCTTTTTCTAACCATAATTTTAAAGCATCAAAGCTCCATGCTGTCGCCCATCCTAATAGCGGCCGAAATACATATGAATCTATAATCCTCCCTACACCACCAAATCTCGTCTCATAATCATACTGCGTTTCAAAGTAAATCTTTTCTCCATTCGGTGTATATTTCCAATAGCCTCTTCCTATTTGTATCAATGAAAGTCTATTGTCTGTCCAAAATTTTAGCGAAGATATTCTTTCTCCTGTTTCCTTTTGGAATTCCCCTACCGATTCCCCTTCACCAACTATTTCAAGCCCAAAACCGATTTTTGTTTTGTATAAAAAACGTTGTAGTTCATCATCTTGTTTCTCTAAATATGATATTTCAGTAAAGCGAGCATCCCACTCTGTATGTAACATCGGATCTTGCGTATACTTCCATAATTCATCCATTGATGTTACCATTGCTGTTTGAACATAAATCGGTTTCTGCCTCTTCATCCTCTCTCCCTCCACTCCCTCTATATCACTAATGTATACGTAAAATTCGATTCTATCTATATTTTTCAAATAATTCTTTCATCACACGAAAAGACTTAATTTTAAAAATATTAATAAAGCACTTGATTTCCTAAAATATTTTAATTATTATAAAACAAATGTTACCAAACAACTTTATAAACCAAACACTCTCGCCCAAAACGTGAGATAGAGGTTGCAACGCTTATAAGTATTCTAAAGGAGACACAGAGATGTCGATGAATTTAGAAAAAAGGAAGTGTTGCCGAAATTAATAAATTTCTCTGCATTTATTAATTGGGGCTGTTTTCGAATAGAAACAGAACTGTCATATGTACAGACGTGTATATATGAAGAGCTATCTACAAAAAAGAGATATCATGCTTTATATGATATTCTTTTTTGGCGGTTTTTTTATTAGCTCCTTTTTCTGTTTCCCTTTTCCTGTAACAGCACCATCCTTACCTATTTGAGATGGTGTTTTTTTGTTTTTCTTTCCGGTAACTACAGGAATATTTAGGGACTTATACATCTCTCTTATATGTTTTTTACACCTTTCCTGATTAATTAATAAAAATGGATGGAAGAAGGAATTTGTAATGGAAACGATTGTTCAAAAATTCGGTGGTACTTCTGTTGGAAGTATTCAGCGCATTCAACATGTAGCAAATTTAATTATTGAAGAATATGAACGAGGGAACGGTGTTGTTACAGTTGTATCTGCAATGGGAAAAAGCACAGATGAGCTTGTCGCACTTGCTACTGCTATTACCGAAAATCCGAGTAAACGTGAAATGGACATGCTTTTAACAACTGGCGAACAAGTTACCATTTCTTTATTAACAATGGCGCTGCAAGCAAAAGGATACGACGCTATTTCACTAACTGGGTGGCAAGCTGGTATTACGACTGAATCTGTACATGGAAGTGCAAGAATCTCTGATATTAATACTGAACGCATTCACTCCCTTTTACAAGAAGGAACAATTGTAATCGTTGCTGGCTTCCAAGGACTAAGTAAAGAGAACGAAATTACCACACTAGGCCGCGGTGGTTCTGATACAACTGCTGTTGCATTAGCAGCTGCGCTGAAAGCGAAAAAATGTGATATTTACACAGACGTAACAGGTGTATACACGACTGATCCACGCGTTGTAAAAGACGCATATAAATTAGATGAAATTTCTTATGATGAAATGTTAGAGCTCGCAAATCTTGGTGCTGGTGTACTGCATCCACGTGCTGTTGAATTCGCGAAAAATCATAACGTAGTTTTAGAAGTTCGTTCAAGTATGGAACAAGAAAACGGAACAATTGTAAGGGGAGAATGTAACATGGAACAACAATCAATCGTAAAAGGTATTGCATTTGAAGATAATATTACACGCGTAACAATTAAAGGATTAGAACAAGGAGCACTTTCAACTGTTTTCTCTACGTTGGCTACCGCTCACATTAATGTTGATATTATTATTCAAAGTATTACAAATGAAGGTACTGTACATCTATCCTTCTCTATTCATTCGGATGACTTAAGAGAAACATTAGAAGTATTAGAACAAAATCAAGAAGCACTTCACTATGAATCTGTAGAATATGAAAATCATCTAGCAAAAGTATCAATTGTTGGATCTGGCATGGTATCCAATCCAGGTGTTGCCGCTGACATGTTCTCTACATTAAAAGACGAAAATATTCATATTAAAATGGTAAGTACATCTGAAATTAAAGTATCTGTTGTCATTGATCGTCTACATTTAGTAGATGGTGTAGAAGCTCTTCATCAATCTTTTATGGAAAAAATTGAACAGATGGTACAAATGAATTAATTTCATTTTCAAAAATAACAACAAGGAATATTTCTTTGTTGTTATTTTTTTATCTAGCAAAATCGTATTATGTTACACTATTACATGTGAAATATTTTCCAAATTATTTTAATGAGACAAAAAACATGTAAAGGCGGATACATAATGAGAACAGAAAATATTCTTTTAGTAGATGACGAGCAAGGTATATTAGATATGTTGGTACTAACCTTAAAGAAAGAAAATTTTATTCATGTAACAACCGCTCTAAACGGAAGTGAGACGTTAAACTTAGTTGAAAATCGTCCATTCGATATTATCTTACTCGATGTTATGCTACCAGATATAGACGGCTTCGAATTATGTAGACAAATACGAAACTATACAAATACCCCTATTCTATTTGTGACAGCGCGCTCTAGTGACTTAGATAAATTAACAGGCCTCGGAATTGGTGGGGATGATTACATAACAAAACCATTTAACCCTTTAGAAGTAGCTGCTCGAATTAACGTACAATTACGCAGACAACAAATGTTAATACATCATCATAAGGAAGAACACTCTAATTTACATTTTGAATCCTTTTCTCTATATCCAAGCGAGGGACTGATAACAGTAAACGGAAAATCTGTACATTGCACTGCTAAAGAACTAGAATTACTTACTTTCTTATGCACACATCCAAATCGGATTTTTACAGCTGAGCAATTATATGAACAAGTGTGGGGACTTACTTTTATGGGTGATGATAAAACAGTAGTCATGCATATTTCTAAATTACGTAAAAAAATAGAAGAAGATCCTAAATCCCCTACATACATTGTTAATTTGAGAGGAATTGGCTATAAATTTATTCCGCATACTAAGGAGCAACAAAAATGAAAATTGGTTTCCGACTAGGCTTTCATTTTATTCGTAGTTTATTTATCGGTACTTTTTTTATGGGGATTTTCATGGCCATCTTCATGGAAGGCATACTACCTCTTATCGGAATAAGCAAAGAGAACAAAGACACGGAAGCTCTTATCGTTTTTTGCCTCTTTGTATGTACTCTTATTTTAGGCGCTATTTTATATGGATGGCATATCGGGAAACCTTTATTTCGAATAATTTCATGGATTAACCATCTAGCAGAAGGCTCTTATGTAACTCCAGAAAGTACGAAACAAATGTACAATAAAAAAACAGGAAAATTAAAAGGCCCTTATCGCTTATATAAAGACGTCTTTCTAAATATAGAACATTTAACAAATAGATTACGAGAAATAGAGAATGAACGAGAACAACTTGAGAAAATGAAACGCGAATGGATGGCAGGAATCTCTCATGATTTAAAGACACCTCTCACTTATATTACAGGATACAGTGCACTTATGTTATCACCCGACCATGAATGGAGTGAGGAAGAAAAAGAGAAGTTTCTGCAAGAGATTCAACAAAAAGGGGACCATATGAAGGAGTTAATTGAAGACTTAAACCTCTCGTTCCGCCTTCATGATTCACAAATCCCGCTAAAAAAAGAAGAAATAAATATCATTGAATTTACAAGAAGAATGATAGCTGATATGACAAATGATCCACGATCTGAACACTATCATTTTAGCTTTCACGCAGACAAAACGAACATTATTATTCCTATTGATACAAAATTACTACATCGCTCTTTGCAAAATTTATTTATGAACGCCGTTTTACATAACCCTGTAGAAACAAAGATCCATACCTCAATTCTATTAAAGGACACTGTACATATTATAATAGAAGATACTGGCGTCGGTATGGATGAAATGACAGTTCAAAATCTATTTAAACAGTACTACCGAGGTACAACTACAAACGTTTCAAATGAAGGAACTGGTTTAGGAATGGCTATCGCCCAAAAAATTATAACGGCACATGGTGGAACCGTTCAAATAAACAGTGAAATAGAGAAAGGAACAACGATTCATATTACCCTTCCAACTCTATAGTACTTATTATCGACAAAAATATAGTTTTATTAAAGTGACGATTACTTTCGTTCAACTTAGTAGCACAAACGTAAGTAAAATTTATTCACACGCTAAAAAACCAATCTCTCATTCTAATATACGAGAAATTGGTTTTTTCTTATTCTTTACAAATTAAATCGTTCTAAAACTTTTCATTCGTTACCTATATTCATCTTCCAAAAAAGACACCTATAAGGGAATAGATAATGATCGTTGAAAATAAAATCGTCATATGGAGAAGAGAAAAAACAAACAATGATTTTGCCCATTTCTCTGAATCCATCTTTTTATAACCATAAATGCTTAAAACAAGCCATAAAATACTTAAAAGAAGCGCTACTAGCATAAGACCAATGCTTAAAGATCCTAAAAGAACACTTATTCCAATTAAAACAATTAAATAGATATTCGTTTGTATATATGTTCTTTTAACACCTTTGACTACTGGAAGCATCGGAACCTTTGCAGCCTTATACTCATCATGTTTGCGAATAGCTATGGCGTAGAAATGAGGCATTTGCCAAATAACCATTATGATAAAAAGCCCAATAATAGCCGGATGCATTATATCCGGATAAATAGCAGCCCAGCCAATGAGTGGCGGCATTGCCCCTGAAACACTTCCAATTTCTGTGTTATAAATTGTTCTTCTCTTACTCCACATTGTATACGGTACAACATACAAAAATAAGCCTAAAAACCCTAATAAGGCTGCTAAATATGTGGTTAGTGCAAGAAATACTAACCCGGAGATTGTCATCAATATTCCAAGCCATAATACAGCCTTAGGGCTTATTTCTCCGGTTACAGTTGGTCTATTTTTGGTTCTCTCCATAATCGAATCAATATCACGATCATACAGATTATTAAAAGCCCCTGCTGCACCTATGATTAAAATAGAACCGATGAAAGCAAATATAATCTCTGGAATTTTCTCAAACGGGCTAATTTGATATTTATATAAAGCCAATGTTAACCCAGCAAACATTGGGACCAAATTCGATTTAATAATTCCGGTTTTAACCGTTTGGGCTAAAATGTTCGATAACTGTCGTTTCGAATTCGAATTTGTTAATTCTTTTTTCCTTCGCATGACACCCTGTACTCCTTTTCATTAGACGTTTTTACCATGTATATAGTATTAATATACTCCCCGGTATATTAATACTATATGATATTCCTGTCAAGAAAAAGAGAGTATACAGTGCACCGATGAAGAGCAATCTAGAATAATTTAAAAAGTTTAAATAAACACACCTATAAAGAGATTTATACTGTACAAACATATTCTAAGTAGAGCGAGAGTATCCATTCAGAATGTATCTTTCATAATCGAACTTTATTTTTTAAAGCTGTTTCACACTCTCATTACGTTTTAACTCAATCGTTCCTGTCATAGACTGCACCGTTAACTTTGTATCATTCCCTTTTCCAGTTCCTATACGACCTTTTACCTTATGATTGTTTCCTTTTTCACCAGTTGAAAGTGAAAATTCATTTTTTATTTGACCCGCACGCGTTGACAAGTCAACCTCTAGATTTTTTGGCTCTCTCTTAAAGTTTATATTTATATGAGATGATTCGGTTTTTATTTTACTTTCATTTTTTAAATTTGAAACAGCGGATACATTCACCTCTCCCGTATCGTTTTGAATATCGAAGCTTCCTTCCACTCCCTGTAACGTAATCCCTCCTGATTTGGAAACTCCTTTTATATTGTTTCCTTTATACTCTTTTATTGTCATATCACTTGAATCGCTATACAAATTCAATTGTTCAGATGCTATATTTTCACCTATTACCTCACCTGACTCTGTTTTAACATCTATTTTTTCATATGTTTTTTCAGGAAGGTATATATGCACAGTAGCTGTTTTTAAATTTACAATGGATGAAGAGTGTTCTGTAATAACTTCTAATTTCTCCCCATTCTCTTTCACTTTTACATCTTTTATCTCTCCTATATCAACTTTAATATCTGTTTCTATTGTAGAATGGAGTTTAATATTTTCTCCTACTGTTTTTATATAAATCTCATTTATATTTTTCACGGCGAACTGTTTGGAGACTGGCGCTTCACTCTCTTTTGTACCACAAGCCACTATACTTAAAGTCATTAGACTTATAGATGAAAATAAATATATTTTTTCTTTGATTCCCTTCATTACATCACCCCTCTTGACTACTTACTTGAATATTAGCCGTAGCCTTCCCATTTGCTGTAACTGTCCAATTAACGCCATACTTAGCAATAAGATAGATAACCCCATATACAAAATAGCGTATGATGTTGATATTCCTAAGAAGTCTACATATGGAAGATGATTCACTGGTCCTAAATACCATAAAAGTATATACACGACTTCAAACAATTTATGCGTTCGGCTCCACACTCCAAATACTAACGCTAGCGTTGGAATGAACACTATACCGCTAAGCCAAGAAAACAAGAATGAAATATCTTCAATTAATATAAATTGAATGATAAGACCACTGGAGATAATGAGACCCACGATAACACCTGAAATCCATGTTGCAAAAAACTTATACAATGGGGAACAACTCGAAATAATAATTTGATCCGTACCATAGTATTTTTCTCTCGTCATCATCTGTGACCAAATTGCAATTGGCCAAATTATAATAATAGGTAGCCATCCTTTTGATATATCTACCGGACATATCAATCCAAATGCTATAAGCCCAATCGCAATTACCTACCACCAAATCGTAAACCCCTTTAACATAATCGATAGCTCCGCTTTAATTAAACGAAACATACTAATGCTCTTTGTTTTCGTTATAGAAGTCAATATAAAAGAGTTATGATTTTGTTCATTCACAGCGAATGTTTTCTTATTCCCTTCAACCTCTCTTACCTTTTCCTTTACTTTGGTAAATGTAAGAAATCTATTAAACACAAGGGACGTTAGCCAAATTAGTAACATCGCCATTCCAATCCAAACCAAACTTGTTACAAGTATTTCTGCATCCCAAGTCAATCCATCCCAGTGAAATGTTTTAATCTTTCCCTCTACCGGGTTATACCCGAATCCTCCACCATTTGTTCCTCTTAAAAATTCATATTCTCTCATTGCATCATGTATCATATCAGAACGAATGATTCCTAAACCAAATACATCTAAATAACGATTTGACATTTCAAACGACATAATCGCTAATAACACCCACAAGAAAAAGAACACAATATTGCCTACTACACCTTTTAGACCAGGAAACACATCAAAAAAAGTTGTGAATGCCGCTAGAAGCAATAATGAAGGAAATACAATATAAAAGAGTGGATATAAATAACCACCTAATTGAAACGAAAGGTCTTCCCCACGTATAAATTGCATTACCATAAAAGCAATGATAAATACCGTCTCAATGACCACTAAAACAATAAAATTAGAAATCGTTTTACTAAAAATATATTGAAATTTACTTATAGGTGAAGCGGCAATCAATTGCCCTACTCCTAACTGTTGATCGTCTGAAATTTGACTTCTTAACATATAAAAACCAAGCAACCAAATAAATAAAGTAGAAGTCATTGCTCCCATACCACCAAGCCAATTTGAATTATATATTCCTCTAACTCCACCAAGATAAAATATTTCATAGCCTGCTGAAGCTGCTGGCACACAAGCATATCCCAAAAAAATCGTTAATCCAATTACAATTAGAAATGGATAACTTCTCATTTGTCTAATTAAATTGTTTTTAATGAAATAAAATAGATTATATACATTGTTCAATTTTATGCCCTCCTTTCGAAGAAACATAATATAAGTAAGCATCCTCAAGAGAGGCTGCGATTATATGTGCTTTAGCACTAGGCGCAATGCTGGAAACGATGCGTGCATGAATTCCAGCACTCCGGTGAATCGCGCTGCTTACTATATATTTCTTTTGAACATGATGTAACTCAGAAGCTGGTATAACCCACTCCCATACTTTTCCCTCTACATGCTTTAATAGTTGTTCAGGTCTCATATGAGCTAATACATTTCCTTTTGATAATAAAGCAATATCTGTCGCAATTGATTCAATATCCGTTACAATATGCGTCGATAAAATAACAATTCTATCTGTAGAAAGACTAGATAATAAATTTCTAAATCTAATTCTTTCTTCAGGATCCAATCCTACTGTCGGCTCATCTACAATCAATAATTTCGGATCATTTAATAGCGCCTGTGCAATTCCAACTCTTTGCCGCATTCCACCTGAATAGCCACCTAATAGTCGTTTCCGGTCATTCATTAAGTTCAGCGCTTCAAGCAATTCATTGATCCGCTTTTTTGAAGAGCTCATTGATAAACCTTTCATCGCTGCGATATACTCTAGAAATTCGACCGCGTTCATATTTGGATATACACCAAAGTCTTGCGGTAAATATCCAAATATGAACGTAACAACTTCGGTTTCTTTTGAATATTTTCCCCATCCCATATCACACTACCATTCGTCGGTTGTTCAATTGTTGCTAACATACGCATAAGTGTAGACTTCCCCGCACCGTTCGGGCCTAAAAGTCCTAATACTCCTGGTTTTAAATGTAAACTACAATCATTCAATGCTATTTTCTCACCATATTTTTTTGTTACGTGGTCAATTATTAATTCCATCACGTTACCTCCTCACTTTATGAAACAAGTGTAAATTTTTATCACTTACGTTTTCTTATTTTCATTGTAGGTGGTGAAAGTAAAATCTAAGTAAAATCTAGGGAAAATTAGTTTAAAATATAAAACTAGTAAACATAATTTCTAAAGCTCAATTTATACATGCTCATAAAAAAAGATTCCGAAACAGATTATATGTAAATCCGTTTCAGAATCTTTTCTGGAACGAGGCAGCGAAATCGAATTTTGCTAGCCCCATCTTCTATCTTTTAAGTAAAAAACATGATTCCGTCTCTTTTATCTTTTCTCAAACACAATCAAACATGTACTATTCGGCAATGCTATTTGTTCACCATGTTCATCATACAATGTAACCCTTTGCGATAAATGTTCTATATAACCTTCTAGAAGGTACTGCTTGGCCTCAATTACTTTTACATTCTCTGAACCTACAACACTCTCTACAAAATCAATATATTCTTGAAGTGTGAATACACCAAATTGTTCTTGCACCTCATGTGGATACGCTTCTTCTCCCCACGTATACGTATATAAAAATTCCATTGCATCATTAACTGGCATTCTTACTCGATCCACATCTAATATATTCACCTTAATTTGTCGCCCTTGAAAATCACGTTGATAATTTTTTAAGAAAGGCATAGCGGTTTCATCATGAAAATGTAATTCATACCATTCTTTACTTTCTGTCTTTACTCCATCACGAATAATCCAACGTCCTCCAGGAGTCAATACTCGAAATACACTTCTCACTAGACGTTCCATTGTCGCAACATTAAATTTCTTACCATCTGTTTCTCCGTAAGAAAAAATCTCATGATTTACTGAACCACAATGAACTGTAGAAATACTTTCCGGATGGAATGTATCTGCAAGATGTAAAGCATCGCCTAGTGTAACTTCCCAGTTGTAGCCTTTTTCGTATTTATCACTTGTTAACTTCTCAATTACATTTCGTGATAAATCTATTCCAATAACCGATTTATTCGGATAAACCTCTTTAAATTTATTCATCATTACACCCCCACCGGGACCAATCTCTACTATTGTATCTCCTACTACATATGGAAGAACCACAACTTTATCATCTACACTTCCATTCATATGCGAAAGATATTCTTCCTCATTTTCCAATCGATCAAACACATCCCGGCGTAAGCCAAATATTTCACATAACATCATGACAGCTTGTTCATAATGAGCATTATTTTCTTTTTTACAGGCTAAACAAAATTCGATGAGTGTTTTTCCAACCTCACTTGTTCCAAAACCAATTGTTAATACGTTTTCAGTTTCCTTTAATTCAGGATACATTTCTGATTGAGGAATTCGACTCATATTTAGCAATTCTACTATTGATACACTTCTCAATACTTTTTCAATTGCTCGTTTCGTATAAATATTTAAGTATTTCTCTCCCTCTCTCTCATAATACAATGCGTCCATAAGAGGCTGGAAACTGATATGATCTATATTCTTCTGAGTAATATGTTGGTAGGCTAATGCAAATACTTTCACGAATTCTTCAAAACTAAAATGAGTTAATGCTGCTTCTACATACCAAAGGTCATAATCAAATAAAACTGTAAACATTTCTTCTAACCTATCATTCATAATTGAATCATACTCTTGAACAAAATATGTATCGTTAGGTGAAGCATTCGTACGTAACCGCCGAATTCGCTGCTTTACACTATATTCAATCAGTTCTCCGCAAAGTATTTGTTCAATACGTTCATATACCTCTTCCTTCACTCTTATCCATAACTTATCAGATACCCCGGTAATAATACATTCATTTAAAACACGAAGCACTTCACGCAGTTCATCTTTTTGAATCACACCTCGCTGCCATAATCTTACCAGTTCGTCATGAGAAGTCATGGATACTTCTCCTCGTAATACTTGCCCTATTAATCCATGCGTACGAATAAGTGTAAACGTTACATCATCATATGGAAAATAGCGTCTATAAATAAAAGCTGAATCTTCGTTATGTGCTAAAAACGACACTCCTAAATCTTCCCACTTCTTGCGTTGCGTTACAGAACCACACTTCGATACTTCACTCCAGCATAATACAGTTTCTACACGAGCACGAATACCGTATGAAGCATTCATTTTTTCTAAATGCCTTAGCGTCCGTTCCACATACTCTAATATACTTCGGTAATTCCTTTCTACACTCACCACTCCATATTCTTCCAATAAAAATCCTAGCCATATATTCGCTTCTTTCGTATACATGTTTCCATTTCGTACTTCTTCTATTGCATGTAAACTATGTAACATACTTTTCTCCTCCTTTTGGTTATCCAATAAACATTCTGTCAGAGACATATATAAATTAAATGCGTAACCTGTATCCTAATAGCCGAACTACTACATACATGTTATTCCAAATTCCAGTCTATCACACAATTAGTTGTTATTTTTTTGATAATGTACAGCATTCCAATTTACGAAACATAAAAAACATCCAAAAATATCACGTGTCTCTTTTTTCTGCTTTATATACTACAGAAAAAGATATCTCTTGATATTTCGGATGTTTTTTGAAGAGTTTCATACCTCAAAACTAATGAAAAGATAGAGCTAATTTAAATCATGTTTGGTAAACTTATGAATCAACAGTCCCCGTTCAAAAAATAATTCGATGCATTCTTTATTAAAACAAGTGAATGTTTTCCTTCTTACACGCTTCACGCATTTCATCAGGCCATACAGAAGTTTGAACCTCACCAATATGCGCTTTACGTAAGAAGTACATGCACATTCTTGATTGTCCAATGCCACCACCAATTGTAAGCGGGAGCACATCTTCTAAAATTCCTTTATGGAAATCGTAATCACGTTTGAAATCTTCGCCTTTCTTCGTTAACTGTTCATCAAGTGATTTACTATCAACGCGAATTCCCATTGATGATAATTCAAATGAAGATTGCAGTACTGGATGCCAGAATAAAATATCTCCGTTTAATTTCCAATCGTCATAGTCAGATGCGCGTCCATCATGCTTTTCACCAGAGCGAAGTGCATCGCCAATTCCGATAATAAAGACTGCACCGTGCTCTTTCGCAATCGCGTGCTCACGATCTTTCGGCGTTAACTCTGGATATTTATCTTCTAATTCTTGAGATGTGATAAATACGATATCTTCCGGTAAATACTTCCCAAGGAACGGATATTTTTCAAACAAATGACCTTCTAAATCTTTGAATATTCCATAAATTGCACGTACTGTTTCTTGTAAGTAATCCACTGTACGCCATTCTTTTTGAACAATTTTTTCCCAATCCCATTGGTCAACGTAAATGGAATGCGTTGCATCAAGTTCCTCATCACGGCGAATCGCGTTCATGTTTGTATATAAACCTTCACCAGCTTCGTAACCATATTCATGTAGTGCAAATCGTTTCCATTTCGCTAGTGAATGAACAATTTCTAATTCTTCTCCTGAGTGAAGCATATCAAATTCAATTGGACGTTCTACACCGTTTAGGTGATCGTTTAAACCTGATTTTTTCGTTACGAATAATGGTGCAGATACGCGGAATAGTCCAAGACGTTTTGCTAATTGATCCTCAAAAAATGTTTTAACTTCTTTAATTGCGATTTGTGTCTCTCTTACTGTCATTAATGATTGATACATGTTGGTTTCCTCCTAAAATGTTTGGATGTAGTGGAAAGAAGCCAACAAAAAAAGCCCTTCTTTCCCAAAAAACTGGGACGAAAGGCTTTGGTTCCGCGGTACCACCCAAATTAGCAACAGAGGTTGCTCACTTATTCAGTACGGAGATTAGAGAAATCTCGATACTGTTCTTCTTGTAACGGCGAAGTTTCCGGCTAAGTCTACTTTCCTCTAAAGGATTTCGGTTAGCGACTCCAGGAGGTTCTTCATAACAGGCTTCGTATCAGGCTCACACCACCCCTGACTCGCTTTGACTACATCCTACTACTACTCGTCCTTTCATAGTCGTTTTGTTGTCACATCTCTGAAACATTTTATTAATGATTATTCTATACAAAAAAACAAGAAAGTCAACAAAAAGTTTGAAAATATTTTTCAATTCTTTATTTTACGGCTTTATTGATTGTTGTAAATAAAACATCTTTATAAAGTAAAACTTTAATTAGCGGTGGGGGCTTCATCCCCCACCTATCTCCTTTGCTTTTGCTGAATTTTGAGGTGTGAATCTTACCGTTCACGAATAGCGGGATAAAATTTATCGCTTCTTTTGTGGCTTCAATCCAAAAAATAATTTACTCAACGTAACCATCATGTATATGACAAGTAGTGTAATTGTCCGAAAAACAGAATCCATTGTATTTCTCATAAATTTCATTTTCTTTATAATTTTTATCATATGTAATAACATTCTACAATTTGAATAAATCTATACAAATTTCGATAATGATTTCATAATGCATCAAATTACTTCCCATTTTATGATATACTAAAGCATTCAGTTGTTTGTTCTGATCAGCAACTGTTAGGAACAAACATAGTCATGGATCGAGATTATATTTCAAAGACATTGACTACTATCAAAGTAGATTTTCTATAATAATAACGGAGTGATTATATGAGTAAAACGAAAGCTAAAGCTAAGAAGGGGACAGGTCAAGGAACAGGAAGTAAAGGCTGGAACCGCTGGCAATCTAGCGCTAAGAAAAAGAAAAATGCGAAACCTTATAAAAGTAAAGGTACAAAAAATAGTTAACAAAAATATATGATCCACTTACTTTGCTCGAAAAAGAATGTAATTATTACGTTCATAATGAAAAAAGCTATTCTTTGGCATTTACGAAAGAATAGCTTTTATTTCCTTAAAACCCTCTAATATTTACGATGTTAAATCATAAGAATCTCTCTAATTTCTTCCTCTGTAATCGAAGATAGCTTCTCCTGACCTGGCTCAATCACTTCTGCAATTAAATTCTTCTTGCTCTCTTGCAACTCATTCATTTTTTCTTCAATCGTGCCATGCGCTACTAATTTGATCACTTGTACAGTATTCTTTTGTCCCATTCGATAAGCACGGTCTGCCGCTTGCTGTTCGACTGCAGGGTTCCACCATAAATCGTACAATATAACGGTATCCGCTCCTGTTAAATTGAGACCAGTACCACCAGCCCTTAAAGAAATAAGGAACAAATCCCCCTCTCCTTCGTTAAACCGATTGCATAACTCTACACGTTCAAACGCCGGAGTATTCCCATCTAAATAAAAATACGGGACAACTTGACGGTTTAACTCCCGTCCAATAATGGAAAGCATCTTCGTGAATTGTGAAAATATAAGAATTCTCTTCCCTGTACTTCTGCACTCCTCCACAATTTCTAGAAGCTGTTCAAATTTAGCTGAACTCCCCCTATAGTCATCGACAAACAAACCTGGGTGACAACAAATCTGCCGAAGTCTCGTCAAACCAGCCAAAATTCTAATTTTGTTTTTACGCAATGTATCTTTGTTTAAATGCTTTAATGTTTCTTCTCTCAACTTTGCTAAATAAGCTGCATAAAGCTTTTTTTGATCTGGTAATAGTTCAGATGATTGTAAGTGCTCTATTTTCTCTGGTAATTCTTGCAAGACTTCTTCTTTTAAACGACGTAACACGAACGGCTTCACCCGTTTTGCAATGTTTTCACGCCTTAAGTCTCCAAACTCTTTTCTTCCTGGAAGCAATTCCGGGAATACTACATAGAAAATAGACCAAAGTTCCTCTAATGAATTCTCTACAGGAGTTCCAGTCAGTGCAAAACGATACTCTGCTTGAATCGCTTTCACTGCTTTTGCAGTTTGCGTCGTATGATTTTTAAATGCTTGTGCTTCATCAAGAAATAACGTATGGAATGGCTGTGCATATAACTTTACATCTCTTCGTAACAAAGGATACGATGTAATAATAACGTCAAACTTTGTAGCATCTTTTAAAATATTTCGGCGTTCTGTTTGATTTCCATCCGCAATAATAGCTCGAATATCTGGAGCAAATTTCTTTAATTCACTTAGCCAGTTATAAACTAAAGAAGATGGCGATACGACTAATACAGGTAGCTTCTTCTCTCGAATTTCAGGCAAAATAGAAGCGATAAAAGTAATGCTTTGCAGCGTTTTACCAAGTCCCATATCATCTGCTAATATGCCACCAAAACGATAATATGCTAGTGTCTTCATCCATTCAAATCCATATTTTTGATATTCTCTAAGGACTGTAGCTAAGCTATCTGGTACAGTAAACTTTAGATTTTTAGGGCTTTGAATGTTTTCTACCAACTCTTGAACAGATTGATCTACACTCAAAACATTTCCTTCTTGAAGTGAACTCATCCATTTTACACTGCGCACGAGCGGTACATTCACTTCTTCTCCTTTTAGAATTTCTTTGCGAATACCCGATTCCTTTATAAACTGGTTAATCTCATTAAACTCCTCGCTCTCTAGGGATAGCAAGGAACCGTTCGCTAATCGATAATATTTACGTTTCTCCTCAAGTGCTGCTAATACACCTTTAATCTCAGCTTCCGGAATTCCTTTTATATCAAAACTGAATGATAACCAATCAATTCGCTCTTTCCGCCTTACCCTTATGAGAGGTGCACTGTTTCCTCTATGAATGCGCAACTTAATAGCTGTAGTCGCATAAATCTCTAGTAAATCTTTCAATTTCGGAACAACGTGATATAAGAAATTATATTCCGCTTCCTCATTATGCATAAAATAACCACCTTCTGTTTTCGCGAAGGCACTCTCATTCATAATTTCTAAAATTTCTTGTTCTTTTTTCTCCTCCCGATTGAAAACTGAAGGTTGTCCATCCTCTTCTAACGGATTGATAACAACATTTCCATATTGGAATTCTAGTCCTGCCAGTAACCGATCCTTGACTCGATCTAAAAACAATTTGGCTTTGAGAGGTGTTTTTTCAATGCGTTCCGATACAACCTCATCAATCCGAACGTTACCAAGCTTCATTAAACCTGGTACTACTTTCGCTACGAAATGTTCCATTTTCTCAATTGAAATATGAAATTGATTACTTCTAGAACGATTCATCATTCTCTTTAATTCAATAAGCCGATTACAATCCTCCACGTTTAAACGATATAGCTTCCCTCCAAAAAGAGCATAACTATATGTATCCATTACTTGAACTTGTTGTAACCCACTAATCTCAAGTATATATCCCCCATTTACACCTTTATTGAACTCAAAATTTATAGGTAATAATCCTTTTGAGACATGTACACCATGAAATGATTTTCCATCATGCTCAACCGTTACAAATGAAGTAGCGGAAAGCAGTGAAAGCATATAATCCCAGGACGCAGGTGGAATTAAAATCATACTTTCATCTTGTTCAGCGTTTATTTGCAACGATTCTACATACATTTTTTCATTTCGGTAAATTTGAATCAGTTGTTGAATAACAGCATCCGTTTCTGGCTGAAAACTATAAGCATCTGACGTGTAAGTAAAATTATTTGAACATATGAAAGGCTCTCTTTGTTCCACTCTATTAAGAAACTCTCTAAGCTTATATACAGTGTATAACTTCTCTAACTTTACCTGAATACCAAACAGCGCCCCCCCGTTTTTAGAAGATACTGGAATACAAAAAAATTCCACATCAAGTATTTTTCGTGTATCAAATCGGTGTTGCTTACTTTTAGGTCGCAGTGGCTTTTCATCAAATAAATCCAACATACCACTCGCTAGTTGAGCATCTTTAGAGTTCATGGGATCTTTTTTTGAATTAACTTCTAACGATTGTCCACTTCGTTGAAAATTATTTATATATAGTAATGCAGCTGCAATATGTTGACAATATGTATGAAAAGAAGCAAGTGAAGGACAACTGCATTCCCCAACAACATCACCATTATGAGCGGTTTCTATCTTGACATAGAAATCTCCGTTCCCCTTCACTGTTGCCTCGCAAATATTTCTCTGAGTATCGTAATTAGTAATATCAACCTTGTCTGTCTTATAATAGGCCTCACCCTTTTTATATGAGGTTTCTCCACATAATCGTTTAATTATTGTTTTATTTAATGTAAAGCTCATTATTTTGACCCTTCCCTAAAAATAAAAAATTTATCTTTCTTAACGTTATATAAAAAAAACATTAGAATACAAACATTTCTAATGTTTTTTATCTACTCTTATACAACATTTTACATGTATACACAGTAATATCAAACAGCAATTACTTAAAACAGTCCGTTTAAACTTCAATTATTATAGGAAGAATCATTGGTTTTCTTTTTGTATGTGAGTATACAAACTGTCCAAGTACTTCTTTTATTTCTTTTTTAAGAACATTCCATTGACTAACATTTTCTTTTTGTAAATTGTTAATGGTTGTTACAACCAATTGGTTAATCCTCTGCAAAAAGTCTTCCGAATCACGAACATATACAAATCCACGAGAAATCATATCCGGACCAGAAATAATTTTCCCTTCTGTTTTACTAAGTGTGATAACTATAACAAGCATACCATCTTCAGAAAGCTGTTTACGATCGCGTAAGATTGCGTTTCCAACATCTCCAATACCCAATCCATCTACGTATATATTTCCTGCAGGTATTCGTCTGGATTTCCAAGCGACTTGATTCTTTATATCAACAACATCACCATTACTAATAACATAAATATTCTCTTTCTTAACACCAACGGACTCTGCTAATAGACTATGATGATGTAACATTCTAAATTCACCATGAATAGGAATGAAATATTTAGGTTTCATTAAAGTAAGCATTAATTTTAATTCTTCTTGATAGGCATGTCCAGAAACATGCATTCCCGTTGAACTGCCCGATCCATAAATAACATTGGCTCCCAATAAAAATAAATTATCTATAATACGTGAAACATTACGTTCATTTCCTGGGATAGGAGTTGCGGCTAAAATGACAGTATCTTCAGATAGGATATCTACCTGTCGATAGTTTCCACTGGCTAAACGGGATAAAGCAGCCATAGGTTCACCTTGACTTCCAGTACAAAGAATAGCTACCCTTTCTGGGTCCATTTGATTGATCTCATTTGCTTCTATTAACATTCCCTCAGGAATATTCAAATAACCTTGTTCTAAAGCAACAGACACTACATTAACCATACTCCTCCCAAGCAAAGCAAGCTTTCTATTCGTTTTTATAGCCGCATCTACCACTTGCTGTACGCGATTAACATTAGAAGCAAATGTAGAAACAATGACTTTTCTACGAGCTTTGATGAACGCTTCTTCAATGCGCTCACCTACAGATCGTTCTGATGGAGTAAATCCAGGGCGTTCTGCATTCGTACTTTCAGAGAGCAGAGCTAAAACGCCACCACTTCCGATTTTAGCCATTTTATGAATATCTGGGTATTGATTATTTACAGGAGTCAAATCAAATTTGAAGTCTCCTGTATGTACTACAGTACCTTCTGGTGTATAAAAAGCAATACCAAGGCAGTCAGGAATACTGTGATTCGTTTTAAAAAACGTCAAGCTTATTGAACCAAATTCAATAACCGATTCAGAATCAATAACAAATAATTGCGTTAAATTTTGAAGCCCATGTTCTTTTAATTTAATTCCAATTAAACCGATTGTTAATTTTGTTGCATAAATTGGTACATTCAATTGTTTTAATAGATACGGGATACCGCCAATATGATCTTCGTGTCCATGTGTAATAACTAAACCGCGAATTTTATCCTTATTCTCTTGCAAGTATGTAGTATCCGGGATAATCAGATCAATTCCTAATAAACTTTCATCTGGAAACTTAGAACCGCAATCAATTACCACAATATCATTTGAATATTGTATGGCATACATATTTTTCCCTATTTCATTTACTCCACCTAAAGCAAAAATGGATAGTGCATTTTCTACTGTGCTCAAAGTTAATCCCCCTTTGGGAAAACATTCAAATATATTCGAAGAAATATGGAATTCTTTTTTATGATTAACCCATCTAACTAAAGATTATTCTGATTTATAGCCGAATAAATATTTTTTCATATTTACATGAAAAGAATGGTTTTACATGAAGATGAAGATTTACGTCCGTCATCTAACATACATCATCGTGATAAATATGCTATGGAGTTTTCAGATGAATATGTGGATCACTCTAAAATACAAAAAGTGCATTCACCTGGAAAAGTGGCAGATACGAATGATAAAATAAATAATAGAAAAGGTGGCTTTTGCCATTCCAAAAAAAACATACTCTAATTATATTTTTAAAAGGATAGCTAAGGCATAATTATTTTCTTCCTTGGCTATCCTTCTCTTATATGAGATCCCCAACCCCTTTAATTGCTTCATATCCAAAATACATTCCAAACCCAACTAAAACAATTCCCGCAAAAATAGAAATCCATTTCATCATACGGTTATTTACAAATCTTCTTCCAAAATGAATAGAAGTCGCCATAAATAAATCCCAAATCATAATCCCAACAAATATTGTAATGCTGTACAATAACGCTTGTTCTTTTCCTACTGCACTAATCGCACTTGTTAAGACAGCTCCGTAAATGCCCATCCAAAATATAATATTAAGTGGATTAGAAATTGCAATTAAAAATCCTGAAGCAAATGATTTCATTGGGTGTTCTCTTTCTCCATTCCCTTTACTCTCCACCTGCTTAGAAGCATCTTTTATACTTTCATATCCAAGATATAGTAGCGTAAAAAAGCCAAATATCCAAATAATTAACTTCGCACCAGGTGTTGTTAAATAGACAGAAACACCAAAATAAATTAAGAGCATCATAATGACAGGTGCAGAGAGAGAAATTCCAAACAACAAGTAACTAAAAATAGTACTTATCATTTTTCATTTCACATCCTTATATATGTACTCCAAAACAAATTTATATTCAATTACACCCTTTTATTACCATTAAATGGATAATATTCAAAATTTTAATCATAGAAAAAAGGACGCTCATTTGTAAGCATCCTCTTTTCTATTCTACCTCCATCAACCTTTTCGCCTCAAAATACAACACTTGAATAAACTTCTTCGTATTAATTCTCGTATGCCCGGAAGTTGCTAGTTCTTCCTTCGTCATTTCTGTCATACGTTTACGAACAATGGTAAAATCAAAAAATTTCGGAGCGTAGCTTTCAAATTTAGGGTTTGAAAAATCAGTTAAACCCAGAGAAGCCAAATGATTTAATGACTGATAAATCGCTCGGCGCACCCTTTGTTCTGAAGCTTTTCTTTCTTTATCAATTTCCGTTTCTGAGGCTGCACCACCTAATTTTTTGACCGTAATATAGTGAAAAATATCTTTCAATGCTGGAAAACCATATTCAAATGTTTTTTCCTTTTCTTGTCCCAATAAATATTCCAACATACTAAGTAAATCTTTACTTCCATTCTCTCCAGCAATACCAAGTTCTGATAATAAATAGCGACCTGAGTCCATTATCTTCTTCTCTTCTAGCAACGGTTCATTTCGCACCTGCGGTTGTTCCCATTGAAAGACGTTATTCAGTGATTTTTGAATATCTTGTATAGATCGCTCCAGACGAATACGATCCATCACTTTTCGCACAACAGATACAACCTCAATTTTATTTAATGGTTTCGTAATATAATATTCAACACCTAGAGAATACGCTTCTCCAATTAATTGTTTCGACTCAACTTGAGAAATCATAATTATTTTTCCTGTAAACGACGGTGCAATATGACGTACTGTTTCAATGCCATCGCGAATTGGCATTAATAAATCAATAAATAAAATATCTACCTTTTTAAAATTCAACTGATCTACTTCAACAAAAGCACCATCTTCCGCTTCTCCCACTACTTCTCCAAGATCACCATCTTCAATAATTTGTGATAGCATAGAGCGGAATACTTCATCATCATCTACGATATAATAAAACACTCTATTCCCCCTCTCGCGTTAAACTAGACTCTGGTAAACGGACAATAAACTTGCATCCTCTGCCGCTCTCCCTGCATTGCAGATTCACTTCTCCCCCAAGTTCTGTAACCATCTCTTTTATATAAGAAAGACCAATTCCTGTAGATGGTGTACCTGTTTGATCATACTTCGACGTAAAACCTGGTTTAAATACGAGTTTTTTATATTTTGGTGAAATACCGGGACCATCATCTATTACTTCAAACATTATATTTCTTTCTTGTTTATATGTCTTTATTATAATTGTACCAGTGTTCTCAATTGCTTCAACAGCATTTGCAACTAAATTATTTAATATCGACAATACAGTATAAACATGATATTCCTCATGCTCACCTTCTATGTTTTTAGAAAATGTTATCTCTTTCCCTAATAGCTGGGCGTACTTCTCATTTATCCTGACAATCATTTCTGTCAACTCATGACCTTCTATGTATTCAGAAAGATTTTTATCTAATAAAAGCTTTGATAACCCCGCAAAAATTCTTTGATTGTCTTTTTTTATTTCGTGTACTTCCCCAGCAATTTTTAATACTTTTTTACTATGTATTTCTATGCCACCTGCATCATTACTAGCTTGTAAATTTCGATATAATTGATATGCTTCTTGTGTAATTAATTCTGCATTTTGAAGTGTCTTTTTTAAATGAACAGATTCCACATATAAGTTAGAAAGATGCATTAACATTTTTTCATTTTCTTTCCGGACTTGTGCTTCCTTTAATTTCGTTTCATATAGACTCATCATATTTAAGAAACCAAGGGCAAAGAAGCTTCGAAAAACAGCGATAATAATCAATTTATTTATTTCAGAAATCGAAATTGTTGTACCAAGCACTAAAACATGATAAAAAGTAAGTTCTGACATACTTGCTATAATCTCAATTGTAATCCCAAGGCACCCTATTATGAATGGTTTCTGATGAAATTTATTCACTCTACATAATGAAAAAAGACTTCCATACACAAAATAATAAAAGAACACTGGATAACGCAAATAAAAAGAATCAGTTATATGAAAAGACCCTTGTAGTATCCAATCAAGACAAACCCGAACTCCTACCACCGATAACCCGACGAGTACACCGGCTACTGCCGCTGGTATTTTACGTAAAAATAACAATAAAAAGAAAAAGATTGGCGTCCCAAAACTTACACGAAAGGTATCATTAAACGGATGAAAATTTAATTCTCCGGCAATTGGAACAATTAATATTAAAATAATTAAAAGGGACATATCTTTCTTCCACAATTGATTCCAATTCAAAGATGCCACTTCCTATTTATGAAATATATTTTTCAAAAATTGAACAAGGAAAGCCCGCTTATGATATAAACGGGCTTTATTTCTATATTGTTACCTGTTTAGCTGCTTGTACTTGGCGATATTCAGGTTGCCACATTGCCTCTTTAACAGCTTTTCTAATATCGTTATCACTGAATTCCTCACGAGTAACACCTTCAGCAACTGCTGCTTTAGCTACTTCAATTGCTACTATCTCTGAGATGTTACGTAGTTCTTCTACCTCCGGAAGAATAGGTGCTCCTGGTTGACTTGTATCTACCATGCTTGCCACTGCTTCTGCTGCTGCTGCAAACATACCATCTGTCATTACACTCGCACGAACAACAATTGTTCCAAGACCAAGACCTGGGAAGATAAGCGCATTATTTGATTGTCCGATTACATACGTAACACCATCATATGTAACTGGCTCAAATGGGCTTCCAGTTGCCACAAGTGCCCGTCCTTCTGTCCAATGTATTAAATCTACCGGTTTTGCTTCTGCAAGCGGTGTTGGATTCGACATTGGTAAAATAATTGGTCGTTCTACATGAGAAGCCATTTCTTTTACAATTTCTTCTGTAAATGCACCAGCTACTGTTGATGTACCAATTAAAATTGTTGGTTGTACATGTTTCACAACTTCTGCAAACCCAACCGTTTCACTTTGCTTCCATTCGTTGACTTCAGATTCCATACGTGTATATGGGAGTTGGAAATCAAGAAGACCTTCCATATTATCTGTAAGTAAACCATTACGGTCAATACACCAGAAGCGCTCGTTTGCTTCTTTCTCTGATAGCCCAGCACGAACCATCGCATCTCGCACTTGATCAGCGATTCCAATTCCAGCTGTACCAGCTCCAAAGACAACAACTCGGTGTTCACAAAGTGGGACACCTGAAGTTTTCACTGCTGATAATACAGCTGCAAGTGAAACTGCACCAGTTCCTTGAATATCATCATTAAATGTACATACATGATCACGATATTTGTCTAAAATTTTACGTGCATTGCGTGAGCTAAAGTCTTCCCAGTGCAACAATGCTTTTGGAAACTTGTTACATACAGCTTTTACAAATGTATCGATAAATGTATCATAGGCCTTGCCAGTTATACGAGGATGACGGTTTCCAATATAAAACGGATTACTTAAAAGATCCTCACGGTTCGTACCAACATCTAAAATAACAGGTAATACACGACTAGGATCGATTCCAACTGCTGCTGTATAAACTGCTAACTTCCCAATAGCAATATTAATACCACCAACACCCCAGTCACCAATTCCTAATATTCCTTCACCATCTGTTACAACAACTAAATCAATATTTTCAGCTGTTGCACCAATGTTAGAAAACGCTTCTTCTATGCCAGAAGGATCATTTATGGATAAATACACTCCACGTGGTTTACGATACTCATGACTATATCTTTGAATGGCTACACCAACAGTTGGCGTGTACACAATTGGAAGCATCTCACGTAAATGATCTGTAAGTAAACGATAAAATAACACTTCATTACGATCATGGAGTGCTGTTAAATATACGTTTTTTAATAAATCGTCTGGCTGTGAACAAAACTGTTCATACGCACGGCGTGCTTGTTCATCCAATGTTAATACCGCAGGTGGTAATAACCCTTTTAGCCCTAGTTCTTCTCTTTCTTCTTCTGTAAAAGCAACCCCTTTATTTAAAAGTGGTGTAGCTAATACTTCTACTCCTCTTAATGTCGTTTCTAATACACCATTAGAGGTAACTGTAAATTTACTCATACCATCCCTACCTTTATTTATATATGCCATTTCTATATTGTAAACAAAAAAGAGGGGAATGTCCCCTCCTCTTTTAATTTTTCTTTAAAAGAGTTGCTCCCGCAATCCCCGGATGTGTCATTTCATATGGATCTAAAATTAAATCTAACTCTTCTTGTGACAGCACACCATTTTTTAAGCAAAGCTCCCTAACAGATTGCCCTGTCGCAATTGCTTCTTTAGCAACGCGAGCCGCTGCTTCATAACCAATATGTGGATTCACTGCCGTAATAATTCCTACACTTTTCTCAACATATTCTTTCAAGTGTCCTTCATTTGCTTCAATTCCTTTTAGACAATTATCTGTAAAGGCACGGAAACCGTTATTCATAATACTAATCGATTGAAGTAAGTTGAAAACAAGTACTGGCTCCATAACGTTTAGCTCTAATTGACCCGCCTCTGACGCAAGACAAATCGTATGATCATTACCGATTACTTGGAACGCGATTTGATTAATCACTTCTGGCATAACAGGGTTTACTTTCCCTGGCATAATAGATGAACCTGGTTGACGAGCTGGAAGCATAATTTCTGCAAGTCCAACACGTGGACCAGATGCCATTAAGCGTAAATCATTCGCGATTTTGGACATATTCATCATACATACTTTCAGTGCAGCTGATACTTCCGTATATGCATCTGTATTTTGCGTTGCATCTACTAAATCTTCCGCTCCAACAAGAGGTAGTTCACTAATTGAAGCTAAATGTTTTACCACCGCTTCAATATACTCAGGATCCGCATTTAATCCTGTACCAACTGCTGTTGCTCCCATATTTACTTCATATAAATGTTGACGGGATTGCTGAATTCGTTTCATATCACGTCCAATTACACGAGCATATGCTTTAAATTCTTGTCCAAGACGAATTGGTACAGCATCTTGTAAATGTGTGCGCCCCATTTTAATCACATGGTCAAATTGTTCTGCTTTTAATTCGAATACATCATGCATATAGCCCATTGTTTGTAGTAACACTTCTAGTGCATTTAATGTCGCAATGTGAATTGCTGTTGGAAATGCATCATTTGTTGATTGTGCCATATTCACGTGGCTATTTGGACTAATATAATGATAGTCTCCCTTTTCCATCTCTAATAATTCAAGGGCACGATTGGCAATGACTTCATTCGCATTCATATTCATAGAAGTTCCTGCTCCGCCCTGAATTGGATCGACGATGAAATGATCATGCCATTCCCCTTCAAGAATCTCTTGTGCTGCTTCGGCAATTGCGCCACCTTTTTTCAGTTCCAATCTTCCTACATCAGTGTTCGCCAGTGCGGCTGCTTTTTTTACAATTGCCAAAGCTTTAATTAAACCTTCATGGATTTTATACCCTGTAATTGGAAAGTTTTCTACAGCACGCATCGTTTGAACTCCATAATAAGCATGCGTTGGCACTTCTTTTTCACCTAAAAAATCTTTTTCAATTCGTACATTTTTTGTAGTTTCAGTTAATGTTGCCATTATTACTCACTCCTCATCTATTTCTTATGCTGCTTCTGTTTGTTTGACTGTTTCTACATATTGTTTCGCTTTCTCATGATCAAATTCGCCTTCCCACTTCGACATCACGATGGCCGCTAATGCATTCCCTAATACATTGACAGATGAGCGAATCATATCTAAAATGCGGTCGATACCAGCAATTAACGCGATACCTTCTAACGGTAATCCCATTGAACCTAATGTTGCTAATACAACAACAAATGAAGCACCTGGAACTCCTGCCATTCCTTTTGACGTCAGCATGAGAACAAATAACAATGTAATCTGCTGCGTTAATGGCATGTGCACTCCATACATTTGAGCGACGAACAATGCTGCTAATGCTTGGTAAATAGCCGAACCAGTTAAATTAAATGTATACCCTGTTGGAATAACGAAAGAAGCAACTGCCTTCGGACAACCGAACTCTTCCATTTTTCTCATTATATTAGGTAAAACAGCTTCTGAACTTGCTGTTGTAAACGAAAGAATAAGTTCTTCTTTTAAAACTTTCATTAATGTAAAAATGTTTATTCCTACCATTCGTGCATTAATACCTAATACAACAATAACAAATAGTATAACAGTTACATACACAGCTAGCACTAATTTTCCTAAAGGAAGTAGTGTTGCCACACCAAATTTTGCAACCGTAACAGCAATCAGTGCAAATACACCAAATGGCGCAAACTTCATAACCTGATTTGTAACCCAAAACATCGCTTCGAGCACACCTTCAAAGAAATTAAACACCGGTTTTCCTTTTTCCCCAATTGCTGCAACTCCTAAACCAAATAACACAGAGAAGAAAATAATCGGTAATAAGTCTCCTTGTGCAATTGATTCAAATACGTTCTTTGGTACGATGTGAACAATCGTTTCTGCAAAACCTTTTTTCTCTGTTGCATCAGCCGTCTGTTTATATGATGAAATATCACTTTGCTGTAAGTTATTCATATCAACACCCGTTCCTGGATGGAACACGTTTGCTGCGATTAATCCCATTAAGATCGCGATTGTTGTGATAATTTCAAAATAGAGAATTGTCTTACCGCCTAATTTTCCGAGCTTTTTCATATCCCCTACACCAGCTACTGCAACAATCAGCGCTGAAATAACGATCGGTACTACAATCATTTTAATTAAATGGATAAATATATCCCCAATTGGTGTGATATAAGAAATTGCTGTTTTATTGCCATAAAAGATTGCCCCTACTACAATCCCTAAGACAAGTGCAACAAAAATCTGTGTTGCTAATCCGAATTTTTTCATATATTTTCATCCCTTCATGCGAACGCTTTCAATTTGTATTTACAAAAGCTTACTCACATAATATAGGCAAACCTACAAAATCAGACAAAAAACTACAGATTCGTCACAAAAAATTCGAATTTTTTTCTTTAAATATTCATTGACACCCTTTGAAGATAAAAAAATGAAAATAACATTGATAAAACATCGAATTATTTTATATAATCTAAAAAGTAAGTTTATTTGAACGTAAATGAGATGAAAAGGAGTTGATATTATGAAGAATCATACAAAAGATCTCATTATAGCTCTTCCTTTTTCTATTTCATTTTCTCGTAAAGGAGCAAAGGCATTCGCCTCTGCTCCTTTTTTATTGCCATATGTATAGGAGGGAAAATCCATGAAACCATACAAACGTGTTCTAATTAAATTAAGTGGTGGTGCTTTAGCTGATCAAGATGGAAATAGTTTCGGTTCCAAACGTTTAGAACATATCGCAACGGAGATTTTATCAATCGTCGATTTAGGTATTGAAGTTTCTCTTGTCGTTGGTGGAGGAAACATTTTCAGAGGAAACTTAGCTGAAGAATGGGGGATTGATCGCGTTGAAGCAGACAATATAGGGACATTAGGTACAATTATTAATAGTCTCATGCTGCGCGGTGTATTAACAAGTAAGACAGATAAAGAAGTACGCGTTATGACATCTATCCCCTTTACAGCCGTGGCAGAACCCTACATCCGTTTACGGGCTGTTCATCATTTAGATAAAGGATATATCGTTATCTTTGGCGGCGGGAATGGGCAACCATTCGTTACGACAGATTACCCGAGTGTCCAGCGAGCAATCGAAATGAATAGCGATGCCATTTTAGTTGCAAAACAAGGTGTAGACGGTGTTTTTACAAGTGACCCAAAACGAAATAAATCAGCAAAAATGTATCGTCATTTAAATTATAATGATGTCGTTCGAAACAATATAAAAGTGATGGATCAATCAGCCTTATTACTTGCTCGCGACTACCATTTACCAGCTCATATCTTTAATTTTGATGAACCTGGAGTTATGAAAAAAATATGCTTAGGTGAGCATATTGGCACATTAATTAATCATGAGTTAACGGAACTCGTAGAAGAAAAGTGACTTTTTCTAGAGTAAAAAAACTGCAACTTTGACTTTAAAAATAGGTGCGGTATTTTCCGCACCTTACTCTTTCTAAAAAAGTAGTATCTTAACAATATAAAAAAACTGTGCCCCAATTATACACAATTCATGAAACGCCCTTCCAATAACTGTTATCAGTATCACTGTTACACTCACAAACTCTTAAATAAAGTCTTCGGTGCTTCAATATCATTATTAATTAAAACTACCTCTGCACATTCCTTCGGTCCATGCTCTTCTATATACATATGACAAGCAGCGTGATACCTTTGTAAAAACATTCTCTCTGCCTTTTCTTTATTCCAAAAGTTTTTTGCTTCTCGACTCGAACCACGTTCTCTCGCAATTTCAAAATCCGTTTCTACGAATATTTTATAATCAAATAAATGTTGCAACTCTTTTTTTAATAAAAAAGTACCATCAATTATAAATACCATGTCTTTTGAAGCAAGTATGGGATCTGGTTCAATATACATATCCGTTTCTAAATCATGTGATCTCCTATCATATCGCATATCACCACCAGGCCCTAACGGAATCAATAACCGCTCAGCAAATGCCTTATAATCATGAGCATCTTCATAATATCCTTTAGCCGATTCCTTACCTTGTGAATATCTAACTATTCTTGGATTATGGAAATTATCTATACTTGTTCGAACAGCTTTTCCTCCCTGCAAATGAATTTCTTTCTGTAACTCATTTGCAAATGTTGTTTTCCCAGAAGCTGTTATACCACTAACACCGACTCTTAAGGGATGATCTAATTTAACCATGAATATACGCTCTACAATCTCACGAATAATAGTTTGACGATTCAATTCCATCCTCCTCAACCATCTTTGTTTATCCTTCAAAAGATATTTTGATGAAAAAATACGTTTCGAGTATGAAATTTCATACAATTTATTCTCGCTTTTTAATTGTTATATGGTTTGAACAATTAAAATAACACTCTGAATGGTATTACTTTCAACACATTCACAATAGATGTTTTAAAAAACAATAACCGGAATATTAGGATATTTATGTTAAAATAAGTATATTGAGATGATGAAGATACGTATTCAAGAAAAAGTAATTCATTTTATGTTCTAAATCATTTCACAAAAATTGCAGGAGGAGAAATTAATGAATTTACATATTACGAAAGAATTAAATGGAACTGATAAAAACAACGTTAACAATCGGCTTTATGAATATAATTTAAAGTATTTCCCAGTGGATTTAAGAGGTAGATACCAAGAGATTAATTTATTTCTTAAGGATGAAAACAGCAAGGTTCGCGGAGGAATATTAGGTGAAATTTGCTGGAATTGGTTAGAGATTCATACTTTTATAATTGATGAAGACATACGCAAACTAGGTTATGGGACTAAACTTTTATTAGAAATCGAACAAATAGCTTTAGAAAAGAATTGTGATTTCATAAAAGTGGATACTTTAAGCTTTCAAGCATTAGACTTTTATAAAAAGCACGGTTATCAAGAATTTGGTGTCCTTGATAATGTCGGCAGAGACTATAAACATTACTATTTAAAAAAAGACTTATAGATCATTTAATTTTTGAAAACTTGGATTGAAAACACTACAATGAAAATTAAAATGCTCAGAGAATAAACTCTAAGCATTTTAATTTTCATTTATATGATTCCTATAAATAATAATTAACCAACCATGCTATTTTTTCTTTACACTTCTCTAAAAATGATAAATTTGCAAAGAATGATGAAGTTATCTCCTTTGAATCTTGAAAATCTTGTGTTAACGCTTGATTTATTTGTTGCATCATCGGGCCACCATATACATAAAAATCCATCTCATCATTAATATGAAAACTACGCGAAGTGAAATTTGTTGTACCAATCACAGTTGTTTCGTTGTCGAGTATCATTGCTTTCCCATGAAACATCCCCTTTTTATATCCATATACAGTGATTCCATTTTCAATTGACTGACGAATATATGGGTAGGCTGCTTCTTTAATAAGCGGAACGTCCGGTTTGTAAGACCAAAGTATTTTTACCGATACGCCCCGCTTTCGTGCCTGAATTAAAGCATTCATAAGTTCTTTATCTGTCGGTATAAAATAGGGCGTGGCAATCACGATAGAACGCTTTGCTTCTTTTATTAATTCCATATACTTCGTAACAACTTTATGTCCATTATAACTAGACATAGTGTGTAACGTCTTTCCTTTAATAGTAGATTGAGCTGTTCTTGCAATTTCTTCTGAAGTATCCCGTTTCCAATCTAACGCAAACTGCTCCTCTAAATCCGTTACCCCTTCTCCCTGCAATCGCACATGATAATCTCGCCAATATCCAAAGCGCTTATCTTTCCCTAAGTATTCATTACCTATATTAAAACCACCACTATACCCTATTTTCCCATCTATCGTTGTAATACGGCGATGATTACGATGATGGAGCGAATAAAAAAAGAATGGGAACTCCGGTTTCCTGCTGTATGTAAAATGGACACCACTTGCCTGCAATTCATTTTTATATTTTCTTTCAAAAGATAAATCATTAATCCAATCAACCGATAAGTATACTTGTACCCCTTCTTCTGCTTTTTCCTTTAACAAATTTAAGAAAGTATGGCTACTTTTATCATTCGAAATGATATAGAAATACGTGAAGATAGAATCTTTCGCTTCTTTTATATCGGAAAAAAGCTGATGATATAGCGTTTTTCCCTCTACATATAATTGAAAATCACTATAACGAGGAGCATACTCTTTCCGTTGATTTTTATCAGCTTCCACTTTCCTTCCTAGCGTTACATCAATATGCATCCAAACAACTAGAAAAATCACTGCACTAATGATAATAGAAATAATACGTAATATCTTTTTTGCCATGTCAGTCCCCTTTAGCTTAGACTCACTTTCATTATATAGTGTTCAACAAAATCTAATTTTAATGCTCAATAAAAAGGAGGACGCTATGAAAAACAATACAAGAAAAAAACCTATCGTTTTTGTCCCAGGACTATTTGGCTCTATGAGCAATATAATTATTCCCAGCACAGGTGATTGGAATTTCGGAATCTCTGCGTTTGTATATGAGCCTTTCATCATGATGTTAGAAAACATGGGATACGAAAGAAATAAAAATCTTTTTATCTCTTTTTATGATTGGCGACAACGAATTCAGACCGCTGCTCAAAATTATTTATTAAAAACCATTAATTTAGCAAAACACATAACAGGATCCCATAAAGTAAATTTGATTTGTCATAGTATGGGAGGGCTCGTGGCACGATCTTATGTTCAAAGTGAGGAATATCATACAGATGTAGATCAATTAATCCTCCTTTGCACACCAAACGCTGGCTCACCTCCCAATTATAGCTATTGGACAGGAGGCACTCTCCCTGTATGTCCTCTAAAATAAATATCGTTCATTTATATATGGAACAGTATATAAACTACTTAAGCATCTTATATAAGATGAATAAAGTCGAAGCAATTCAAACTCACTTTCAAGGGCTAAAAGATATTATTCCTTGTAAATATTACGGAAATTATTTATTTATAAAGACAGGATCTTCTCTTAAATTCCTACCTTATAGTAAAATGCACACCCAAAATCAGTTTCTCGATGAACTAAATCAAAACAGGGGCATTATACAGAAAAGAAATATTCAAACTATGCTAATTGCAGGTGATATGGAAGAAACGATTCAATATTTACAAGTGGTTCCCTCACGTTCAAAAGTAAAATGGGCAGATGGTAAAGTTGTAGGCGACATACTCACAAAGTTGGGTGATGGCAATGTCGTTACAAATAGCGTTTTCCTTTTAGAAGGTGACAAATATATTGTGCAAGGTGCTCATAATGAAGTTTTATATAAAAGCATACCAATATTACAAAAGATACTTTAGATTACAAACATACAAAAAGGGATGCAGCACCATACCGCATCCCTTCCTAATTATATAAAATTCCTCGCGTCATTATTACGACCAAACTTATAAATCGCAATTAAGAAGAAGGCAATTGCAAAAGCAAACAAAATTAAAATGTTTAAATATAAATCTGCAAATGGCGTCCCTTGTTGTAATTTTCCTATCGTATCTAATAACCAACGTTGAGGGAGAAAATCAGCTATTTTTTGCACGGATGTTGGCATAATTTCAAACGGAAAGAAGCATCCGGCAAGTAAGCACGTTGGTGTTATTATAATATTTTGCATAGCATTTGCAGAAGTTGCATTTTTCGCAAAAGATACAATGGCTAGTGACATACCAATTGCTACTAAAGCAAATATCATCAGTACGCCAATCATGACCATAAATGGCATATTGATATTCGTATGAAAAACGTTCGTCATAAATAACACTGCGACAACAATTTGAACGACTAAAATAATCATATTAACAGCTACGTTAGATAATATAAATTTTTTCCCATCTATCGGTGTTGATAATAATCTAAAATACGTTCTATTCTCTTTTTCCTTTAAAATGAGTTCTGATAAATTCACCGCTGAAAACAACATAAACATAATGAGATAACCGACAGTTTGATTCGTCATATCTTTATTTTTTGAAGTATCTTGAAGCGTCTCAGCTTTTACTTTAAATAAACTTTTTTGATAACCCGCATACATGTTATCAAACGTACTTTGATCATTTTGCGCGACTTTACTAATAGCAACTATATTATCAATATAATTATACAAGTATGATTTTACAAACCCTGTTACTTGATCACCTTTTATCGATGCAACCTCAATATGACTCGGTTTCCCATCTCGAACACTTTGTGAAAAACCTTTATTTAACGTAATTACTCCATCAAGTTTTTTCGAAGTAAGCTTATCTTCTACTTCTGATTCCTTAATCTTACTCACTTTTACATGATTTAATCCCTCTAAAAACTTCACCGTATCATTTGCTATATACTGATTTTCTTTATTTACAACCCCAATGTTTAACGTCCCTTGCCCTACATTTCCATATATCGAAAAAGAAATTAAAGACCCTATTATTGGTAAACCAATAATAATTAGTAATCCTTTTTTATTTTTCAAAAGCACAGATAATGTTTTTTGTATAAGCCATAAAATATCTTTCATACTATAACCCCTCCCGTCTGCGTAATGCGATAATCGCAAGCAATAAAAAGAGTGCTGAAATACCAAGATTTAAAAAGATAACGGGTAATGCAGCTCCTATGTCATTTGCATAAACAATTTTCATAATCGCTGTATTCGCCCATGTTAATGGTGATAAATTCGTAACTACATTTTCTTCAACTACGAAATATGCTCCTCCAAAAATAGAAGCTAATTGCACAACAACCATAATAATCGCTTTAGATGCTTCTCCTGTTTTTGTAATATATCCAATTCCTAATCCAAAGCTAATTGCAAGCAAGACTTCCGTTAATAAAATAAGAAAGATTACTCCAAGATGGTCACCCCAATTCGCCTTATAGACAAATTTACTAAAGAAAACGACGAGAAGTAGACAAAGCGTATTTGCTACAAGACTACCAAATATTTTCCCTATAAAAATTTCTGCTTTACTAACAGGTGCCACAATTAAGCGATCACCCGTTTTTCTAAGTCGCTCTCCACGAATTAAATAACTTGCTCCCATCGCTGCATATAAAGCAATCATTGTCGTCATTACAATTGCATAGTAATCCATAGAGCTTGGTTTTTTAGCAGCTTGTAAAGATGTTTCTTTTATATAATCATCATGATTTCCATTTGAGATAACTGTGCTAACCTTACTAAGATCCACTTTCGCAACTTCTACTGCTACATTGTACTTATCAACAAATGTCGTAAGCATCCCTTCAATGATACTTCCTTCAACACTATTTCGATCACTCTCATATAATTTCACACCGTCTTTATTCATTTCTAAATATCCGGCATATTTATTTTGTTTCACTTCTTCTTTGCCATCTATTTCATTTGAGGCTTTTTTAAAGTGAATTCCCGATTTACTTGTTTCTTTCGCAAATGCTTCAAATGATTGAGAGAACGTACTACTTGCTTCATCTTTATATAATACTTGTATATCTTTAATAGACTGGCCTTCCCCATTAAATGCATTCGTTAAAGCTGTTCCTAATACAAGCATAAGCACAATTGGGAATGCCAACATAAAAACTAATGTTCTAATATCCCGAAAGTCTCTTTTGATGTGCATAATCGCAATATTGAAGATGTTCAATCGATGAACCTCCCTTTTTCTCTTAATAAAAATTTATTTATCTCGTAAATTTCTGCCTGTCAGTGTAAGGAATACTGTTTCTAAGTTAGGCGCTTGCTCTTCTAACGAACGGATCTCAATATCATGATTAATAAAATGTTGAATAATTTTGTTTAAATTATTCAACCCTGCATCAGAATGCACTTTAATCACGTTCTCTTCGATTTGAACAGCTTTGACGCCATTAATCTCTTTTAATTTAGCTACGTCTAGATTTTCGACTGACTTCACTTCAATCCAAATATCCTTTGTATCTGTAATAATCGCTTTTAATTGTTCTTTCGTACCTTCTGCAATTACTTTACCGTGATCTACAATTGCAATTTTCGTACAAATTTCTTCCACCTCTTCCATATAGTGACTTGTATAAATAATTGTGCTCCCCATCTCATTTAATTTTCGTACAGACTGAAGAATGTAGTTTCTTGATTGCGGATCAATTCCAACGGTCGGCTCATCCATAATAATTAACTTCGGATGATGCGCAATGGCACAAGCAATGTTAAGTCTGCGTTTCATCCCACCCGAAAAGTTCTTTGGATAACTTTTATGTTTATCACTTAGTCCTACAAACTGCAATGCTTCTTCTACTCTCGCTTTTAATTCTGCACCTCGTAATCCATACAAACCCGCAAAGAATTTCACATTTTCATAGGTGGTTAACTCCTCATAAATTGCTATATCTTGCGGTACAATTCCAATGTTCATTTTCGCAAAACGATTATGTTTCTTTGTATTTTTTCCTAGTATGCTAATCTCACCTTCATTACTTCTTAACAATCCAGCAATCATATTAATTGTTGTACTTTTACCAGCACCGTTTGATCCTAGAAATCCAAATATCTCTCCTTCTTTAATAGCTAAAGACATATTATCTACTGCGATGAAATCACCAAATTTTTTTGTTAAATTTTTTATTTCTAATGCGTTCATCATTTCACCCCTATTTCAGTTTCTCTGCTATTATTATAAACAAAAAGAATGAACCTGCTCAGTGCAGAAGTTCATTCTTTTCACATGAGAATATTCACTTTTTTCATATGAGATCATTCATCTCAATCATGTCTTACTGAATCGGCAACAACATTGTTACCGAAAAGCCATTCGTTCCATCTGCAATTATTTTCCCATTAACAGACGCTGTTCTCTCCTCCATCCCAATAATACCGAGTCCTTTTTTAACAAAGACTACACCCTTTCCGTTATCTTTCACCTGTACCTTGACCATCTTGTTAAGTACATGAATATCTATTGAAATAACTGTCGCATCAGCATATTTCATCGCATTCGTTAACGCCTCCGTAATATTTTCACCAATGATTTTCCATTGGATAGGGGAAATTGTATCCAAATTCCCTTTATACACAAACGGAATTTTTATATCATGCTTGCTCGCAAACTCATCTATGAATAATTTCATACGATGAATTCCAATTTGTTCAGTTGGTGGTTTCATATTTTTAAGGGTAATTCTAATATTTTCAATCCCATCTTTAGAAATATGAATCGCATTTTGTAGTAACTCCGTAGCTTTGTCTTTATCTATTTCCATCAATCTCTTTGCTGCTTCCATTTGAATAAGTGCACCTGTCATGGAGTGACCAATTTTATCATGAATTTCTTGTGATAATCGATTTCGTTCTTCTAATTTAAATGTGTATTCTGATTGCCTTATGTATTCTTTATTTTCATGTAAACTTTTTGTGAGCCGCTGCATATCTTTTCGCATCTTATCATTTTGCTTTTCAAGCTTTAGTAATCGTACTATGTAACGGTCTGCCATCGTTAAAACAAGAAAACAAAATGCAGTAATGAGTCCATATGTCATTTGAACACTTTCATCCGCAAAAACGATAGGGAGAATCATAATGAAAAAGATCTGCCATTTCTTTTCTATGTAATAAGATACAATTTCGTATAAGTTCAAAGGTAAAAACAAAATAAAAAACGGATGAATCCTCCATGTAAACAAAGCGATAATACCGATTGATAGTCCAATTAATCTTTTTTTATACGCATCTTTTTTTAAAATAGAAATTGTCACGTTTACACAAAGGTACGAAAGCAAAGTAAATATAACCCACGGTAAGTTCGTAACATTTGAGTGAATATAACTGAACACTATATATAAGAAGACAATTAATTTACTTACAATGAACCAAAACTCCATAAAATCAGTCTACTTTCCCTGTTAAATAATAAATCGCAATTTGCGTACGATGTTCAAGACTCGTTTTCCCTAAAATAGACGTAATATAATTTGCAATTGTTCCTTCTGATATAAAAAGCTGTTTTGAAATTTCTTTATTAGAGAAACCTTTTGCAATTAATGCAATAATACTAAGTTCCCTCTCTGTAAAAAGAGTCTTATCTATTTTCGACTCCTCTTCTTTATTTTCCAGTAAGTTACACTTAATTTTATCAAGCACTACGTCTTGCATAACAGTTTGCCCGTTATATACTCCTTTTATCGCATCACGAATGCGCTCCGGGTCGTTATTTTTTAACAAATAACCTTTCGCTCCGTTTTTTACTGCCTCCAAAATATACTCATCATCATCAAATGTCGTTAAAATAAGCGGCTTTGTTTTTGTCTCCTCACAAATTAGCTTCGTCGCCTCTACACCATTCATATTTGGCATTCGAACATCTAAAAGTGCAATATCTACATCATGTTTTTTGCAATAATCTAGAGCCTCTTGCCCATCATTTACTGTTTCTAGCACTTCGAATTCTTCGTATGTACTTAAAATAATTTTCATGCCTTCTCTAATAAAAGAGTTATCATCGGCTATCAATACTTTTATTTTCATGTTTGTTAGTATAGGAGTTCCTCTACTAACATTCACATCCTTTCTCCATGTAACATTTCCCTATTTCTCATTATATACTTCTCTATAACATTTTTTCACACCTTTTGAAGTAGCCTCTTCTCTTAAAATATATTATTCTTTTTTTACATCATGTGTAGGGGGACTTCCCATTTCTTACGTCTATATAATAGAATGCGTCAAAAAGGAGGGAGAGAACCATTGAGGAAAAACAATTAATTGAAAAAGCACAACAGGGAAGTGAACATGCTTTTCGTATCCTTGTACAAACATATCGTCATTATATTTTCCAAGTTATTTTTGCTATTTTAAGACATGAGGAAGATGCACAAGATATCACACAAGAAGTATTCGTAAAGATTCACGCCTCTCTCCCTAACTATCAATTCCGCGGATTAAAAACGTGGATGGCACGGATTGCTACAAATCATGCCATTGATTATAAGAGAAAGAAAGAAAGGGAAAAAGTAGAGCTCTCCTTATCAAACGAAACTCAGGAAGATATAAAATCCTCTCATAATATTGAGGCATCGTTACTGAGGAAAGAGCAAAAATTGCTGATTGCTCAAAAACTAAGAGAACTTCCAGAGAATTATCGTGATGTCGTTCTCGCACATTACTTAGAAGAAAAAAGTTATCAAGAAATTGCTGCTCAACAAAATGCTGAAGTCAAAACAGTCGAAATGAAGCTTTATAGAGCAAGAAAATGGATCAAAAAACATTGGAAGGAGGAAGATTTTTTATGACGCATTTTTCAAAAGAAGCTTGGTGCAATTACACTTTAGATCTTCTATCACATAACGAACGTGAATCTATGGAACAACATCTTTATGAATGTGATCATTGTTTAGCACTTTATATGGAAATCATTGATGAACAAAATGAAAACCTTCCAATCATAAATGATGATTCATTTACAAATGAGGTTATGAAGCAAATCAAATTCGAAAAACTTAAGTCTGAAGAAAAAATGAGTAAGAAGCAACCAAGACAAATAAAAAGTACGCTCATTCACTACATAATTGCAACTGCAGCTACTTTAATTTTTATGGCAAGCGGTTTATTCCATTATATTTTCACAGTGACTTCTAGTTTTGAACAATCTTCCAAACAAAGTGGGGTTTCGATTTCAAAACAAATTTTAAACAAAACTATACACACTTCAAAAACGAACGGAGGTTCAAAACATGAATAAAAACCCATTTTTAGCGCTAATTCTAGGGTTGATTCCTGGGCTTGGACATTTATATTTAAAGCGAATTGGTCGTTTTATTATATATGGTGGTAGTTCATTATTATTATTTCTCGCTGCGATAGGCTTTACTATTAACTTCGGAAATCACGGGATTGCTTTCCTTATCCTATTTTTATTAGCACTTGTATGGGGAATAAATATACTAGACTTAATTATTTCTATAGTGAATCAGTCATGGAAAAAAGAGAAAGACCTAACGCAAGAAGCAGCACGTGAAAGTGAACGATTTTATATCATTCTCTTATCCATCATCCCTGGACTTGGGCATTTCCAATTAGGACTTATGCAGCGTGGACTTACATTTTTAGTCGCTTTTACAGGACTAGGTAGCATGATTATATTCGTTACACTATTAACATCTCGTGAAAGCTTTCTTATCTTTCTCGCTACGTTACCTGTTCTATGGATTTATAATTTCTTCGATGTCGTCCAGCAGCTGCAGAAAAAAGAACGTGGGGAAATATTAGTCGATCGTACTATTTTCGAAGATTTTGAGGAGCACCGAGAACAAGGAAGGAAAAGTAAAACATTCGCTTCTATTTTAGCGATGTTCCCTGGAGCGGGTCATATGTATTTAGGCTTACAGCGCCGTGGTCTTCAACTAATGGCAGCCTTTTTACTTGCCATTTATATGCTTGATTTATTAAGACTTTCCGCCTTCTTATTTTTAGTACCTATCATTTGGTTTTATAGCTTTTTCGATACATTACAGCAAACATCCAAATACGGAAAAGAAGATTTACAAGACACACCTATTATCGATTATTTTATTAATCATCAAAAATGGCTTGGTATCGGACTCATCGGGTTAGGATGCTATTATTTACTAGATCAAACACTCCTCCCTATTTTTGACGATTATTTCGCTACTATATTCAATATTCATATTAGTGAATTATATTATCGCTATTTCCAAACATCTATCGTTGCCCTCCTTTTAATTGGTGGTGGCTTTAAATTATTACTAGGGAATAAAGAAGAAAAAGGCGGTGCTAAAGAATGAGAACATGGCGTGTAGGAACGATATCTATGGGGATTTCAATTATCACATTAGGTTGTTTCTTATTATTTTCAACTATAAAAGGTATACAAGTATTTGATAACTTCACAGCATGGTGGCCTATTCTTTTCATTGTGCTTGGCATCGAGATTTTACTATACGTTACATTCTCTAAAAAAGAGCAGCCTATTATTAAATATGATATATTTAGTATTTTCTTTATCGGCGCATTAGGGACCGTTGGAATTTCATTCTATTTCTTATTATCCACTGGATTACTAGAGGAGATTCGTTATTCCATTGGAACAACTGAGCAAACGAATAACATCCCAGAAGTGCAACATGACATCCCTGATTCTATTAAAAAGATTGTAGTTGATACGAGTAATACTCCTCTTACAATAGAAGGTAGTAACATTAATAAAGTGCATTTATTAGGAACATATGAAATGACTATGAAAGCAAATGAAAAGAACAAACTAAAACAGGAAGATTTCATTGCCATTCACACAGTTGGTGAAACAATGTATGTGACATTAAAGCCATTACCTGTTCACCATAAATTCTTTGCTTCACAGTCAAGAATGACAGCAACACTTGTCCTCCCGCAGAATAAAAATGTGGAAATTCGCGGTTCTGAAAGAGAACTCTCTCTTTACCCAGGCCAATTACAAAGCAATTGGTCTGTACAAGAAAGATCAAACGTGTCTGTTCATCTTGTAAAAGATAGCGACATAACACTATCAGCAGTAACAAATCAAAAAGATTCTCATGGGAATACACCTTGGGAACATGTAGAAGAGTTAACGAAAAAGGTGAATAATTCTTCAAAAGAAAATCCAGATTCAAATCAGCAAGAACAATGGTATAAAAACACACTAAAGCTCGGAAACGGAACACATCAGCTAAACATTCAAAAAGCTTATAATACAAACATAAGCCTTCTTGAAGAATGAAACGCTAGCATATAATTGAGGAAGGAAACTTCTTCGGATACTAAAAACCTTCCACATGCATTTCATATCATGAGGAAGGTTTTTTTCTATATAAGTGCTTTAATCCCTTCCAAAACTAACCCAATCATAAACCCGCAAACAGCACCATTCACACGAATCCATTGCAAATCTTTGCCGACGTTATTTTCAATCATTTCAATCAATGTTTGATCGTCTAACTTATCAAGGTTTTCTTGTACAAGCTTTCCAATCTTGGAATGATTATTTTCAACAAGATTTACAATTTGCTTTTGCAACCAGCCTTCTATTTTTTGAACTGTTACTGGATCTTCTTTCACTTTGTTCATTTGCTTCGTTAAAAATGGAAGAAGATATTGATCTGCAAACTCTTCTTTTTTAATAAAAGCGACTGCTCTTACCTGCGCTTGTCCTAACAATTCTTTTATCTTGTCAGCCGCATTCCAATTTGCGATCCAACTTTCTTTCCAATTCTCTAATTCCTGTAATACCGCTTCATTTTCCTTCACATTAATAAGTTCTTGACGAACTTTCACTAATATAAGTTGTCTTGTGGTATTATCAGGATTTTGTAAACTACTAATATTACTAATCACGAACTTCTGCAATATGCTTCCGATTTTTTCTTCATCTACAATATTCATGAAAGATTTTAGAGTAAATTGCAAGAATCCATCCACTTTTATATTTTCCATCGCTTTCATGCCTAAACTTCCAAGTTGATAACGGGCTTCATCTTGAGCCGTCCACTCTTTCGCTTTAACTAACATGTAATCAAGTGTTTTTTCATCATATTCTTGTACAACCAATTGATCAATAAGGACTTGCAGTATATTTCCTGTATTAATCGTATGTAAATATGTTTTTAATTCTTTTTCAATTACAATAGCTAACTTTTCGATATCAATTTGAAGAATCGCTTTTTCAGCAATTGTAACAATCCCTTTTTTCACAGCATCAGATTGCAGCTCTCTTTCTGCAATCTGTAACACCATTTGTGCTAACTTCATTTCCTTCACTTTATTTGTTATGCTTTCTTTTGTCAGCCAATCATTCTCCAGTGTGGAAACGAGGCCTTTCGTAATCCGTTTACGATTTTTTGGAAGTAGGGCTGTATGCGGAATTGGAATTCCCATTGGATGACGGAATAGTGCCGTGACTGCAAACCAATCAGCAAGCCCCCCTACTAATCCTGCTTCAAATCCACCTTGTACAATTGTTCCTATCATCGATTCCTGAAATGGAATAGTCGCCGCAAACCCTACTCCCATTACCCCAAGTGAAATACCCGCTAAATATTTTGACTGTAGTGACATTGTATATACACATCCTCTTATTTATGTAAAATGAAGCTTTCTATTGTATAACGGATTTATTAAGCTTATATCGTCAAGTCCTTACTTTCAAAAAAAGCCTATATCTATACTATAATGAACCACGTTAAAAATAACAAAAAAATTCGAATAAAAAAACACGGGGGTTAAACTACCCTCGTGTTAAATTACTTCTAGTTCTCTATCGCTAAATTCAAGCCTTTTTGATAATATTGCTTCCTCACTTCTTCAGGAACCATACTTCCACCAGTCCCCCAAATAATATGTGTACCCTTCCTCACTTTTTCTGTTAAATTATGCTTCAATAAATAATCGGTTCCCTCTTTACATAATTTCATTGGTCCTATCATCCCTGCTAGTGCAGAAGGTTCTAAATGGAGCCCCTCTGTATCGACTAATTTCTTAAGTAACTTATACAACTGTTCATCGCTAACTGTATAACTACCACTTAAAAAAGGTTCCATAGTTTTACCCACAAATCCAGATGGTCTTCCTACAGCAAGTCCGTCCGCGTCTGTGACATTATCAATGCCAATATCTTGTACAGAAATTTTATCATGAAGTCCAGTCATTAAACCAAGTAACATACATGGAGAGTGGGTAGGTTCTGCAAAGAAACAATGGGCATTGTCTTTATACAATAACTTTAAGCCAAATGCTACTCCTCCAGGCCCACCACCTACTCCGCACGGAAGGTAAACAAATAAAGGATGTTCATCATTTACTGTTATCTCTAACTCTTCTAATTGTTTTTGCAAACGAGATGCCGCTACCGCATATCCTAAAAACAAATCATGGGAGTTTTCATCATCAACAAAATAGCAACTAGGGTCTGCATTTGCTTGCAGTCGCCCTTCTTCTACCGCTTTACTATAATCAGCTTCGTATTCAATCACTGTCACATTTTTACTTCTTAACAAATCTTTTTTCCACTCTTTTGCATCGGCTGACATATGAACAGTCACATTAAAACCTAACTTAGCACTCATAATACCTATACTAAGACCTAAATTTCCAGTCGAGCCTACTGCAATTGAATATTGCGAGAAGAAACTTCGAAACTTATCACTATCTAAAATCGAATAATCATCTTGTATCGTTAACATTTGATGTTGAAAAGCTAATTCCTCTGCATGTTTGAGAATTTCATAAATTCCCCCTCTTGCTTTAATAGATCCTGATATAGGAAGATGACTATCACACTTTAACAATAATTCACCTAATATAGGTTGTTGATAATCCTGTTCTAAGGATTGTTTCATGGAAGGAACTCTCACTAAAGGTGATTCTATGATACCGTTCATTCCTTTTGTTTCTGGAAAAACCTTAGCAATATATGGAGCAAAACGTTTCAACCTTTCCTCTGCATCCCTTACATCTTCTTGAGTGAGGGGGGATTTTTTAATTCCCGTTTGAAATTTTTCGATATTGGGATTAATCCAAAATACTTCTTCCATCGAAATGAGCCTGCTTAGTAAAGGATATTGGCCTTTCCATTTTTGTATATCTTTGCTTTCAATCTCCTTCATTTATCTAATCCTCCTAATTTTCTTATAGCAATTTGCACAATAAAATTACATTAAATTAATTTTAATACAGTTTAACATATAATCATTTTTATGTTAATTTTATTTACTTTAATTAAATTAAATTTAACACTTTGTTAAAGAGAATGCATTAGTAAAAGCCTAAACAAATTAAAGTTTCACTATGATATTGTAAGAAATTCAGCAACCGGTCCTAGTATAAGTACCGGCAGAAATGTTAAGGCACCTATTAAAAAGATAGTCCCAAGTAGAATTCCTCCAAATAGCCGATTATCTGTTTGAAAGGTTCCTCTAGTCTCAAGTACAACCTTTTTCCTTTTGAGTCCAACTGCGACGGCAAGCATTGTAATCACACCTAAATATCTACCAATATACATAACAATTCCCGTTGAAAGATTCCAAAAAGGCGTGTTATCCCTTAATCCTTCAAATCCGGATCCGTTGTTAACAGCAGATGACGTGTATTCATATATAATTTGCGTTAAACCATGAAAACCCGGATTAGAAATTGCATCTGTTCCTAGATTCGTAGAAAATGCAATCGCTGCAGTTCCAAGAATAAGTAATGGCTGAGACACAATCGTGACTGCTATTAACTTCATTTCTTTTCCTTCTATTTTTTTGTTAAGAAACTCCGGTGTACGTCCCACCATTAATCCGGCTAGAAACACAGCAATCATTGCATACATGACGACATTCATAAACCCAAGTCCGATCCCTCCAAACACGGTACCTAAAAGCATGTTTATAAGTGGAACCATTCCACCAATCGGTGTTAATGTGTCGTGTGTTGTATTAACACCACCTGTTCCAGAGGCACTTGTAACAGTTGCATATAAAGCAGAAGAGATGACGCCAAGACGAGTTTCTTTCCCTTCCATATTTCCTTGTGAACTTTCTATCCCTAATTGATTTAACAATGGATTCCCCTTCAATTCAGATATAGCAAGCGTACAAAATCCGATAATCAAAAGAATGAACATTGATATAAAAAACATTCTACCTTGTTTCCGATTGCCAACCATTCTTCCGTATACAAATGGAAAAGCCATCGGAATTAACATTTGTAACATCATTTGTAGCACGTTACTTATCATATTGGGATTTTCAAAAGGATGCGCAGAAACTGTTCCAAAAAAACCTCCTCCATTGTCACCAAGTTCTTTAATAGAAAGCAAAGACGCTACCGGTCCACGGGGAATTTCTTGTGCCGTTCCTTCCAACGTTTTCACAACAATTGTTGGATCCAGTGTTTGCGGTGTCCCTAAAACCACAAATATCAATGATGCCACAAATGAAATTGGCAATAATACTCTTGTAATTGCTTGTACAAAATCAACAAAGAAGTTTCCTATTCTTTTCCCCGCTAGTACACGAATAAACGTAATACCAATTGACAATGAAGTTGCAGGTGCCGCAAACATCATAAATGTCACACCTACCATTTGAGAGAAATATGATAAACTACTTTCTCCCCCATAGTGTTGTAAATTCGCATTCGTCATAAATGTAATTGCTGTATGAAATGCTAATGTTGGTTCTAATCCTAAAAAGTGATTCGGGTTTAATGGAAGAATCCCTTGTAATCGAAATATCGAATATACAACCAAGATACAGAAAAAATTTGTGCTCATTAAGCAAAACATATATTGTTTCCAAGTCTGACTATGCCCTTTAATCCCAGCAATTTTAAATAAGATGTTTTCCAGTGGGCCAAATACCTTTTGAAATGGTTCCTTACGCTGAAAAGCATTGTATATATAGTCTCCCATCGGTTTTGCAACAATTACGAATAGGCCAATTGTAATTAGACTTGTAAGCCAGTTCATCCTCTTTCCCCTCTCTGTTTCCATTACACCCAAAAACAAATGTTATATTTTACCATTAAGAGAATAAAAAGAAAACACCAGGTTGCACCTAGTGTTTTTCACACACACAAGCCCCCCTCTCAAAACGCTGACGAGGTTAGCTGTCGGATTCGGGCCTTGAGAGTAGCCCTACCTATAAAAGGATTCACCCCTAGTGACAATGCACAAATTTGGTTCCCCCGCTCCTGAAGTGGATTAAGCGATTTATTATTTGGCTGTAAAATCTACATTGAGCTATTCTGATTGTTAATATACTCCTCTAAATGATAGTTGTAAAGAGAGAGAAAACAAAAAAGAAGGAATCTTCTCACAATAAACTCCCAATACATATGAATAATGCTAATCTCTATAAATATAGTAGCACATGAAATAGTGAAAAATGATATCATTGGAAATCACCCACTTCCATTTCCTATCCCTATGAGAAGCTTTGTAACCTTTATCCCCCTCTTACTTCTCAATTAATTGTTTGAATTTCTTTTCCAACTGATCCGGAGGTAATACTCCACGCGCTTGATCTACAATAATCCCATCTTTATCAACAAAAAACGTTGTTGGCAGTGAAACAATTTTATAATCAAGTCCCGCCACCCCATCCATATCTAATAAAACTGGGAACTTAAATCCAAAACGATCTGCAAACGCCTTTGCTTCTTGTACTGCATCTCCAATCGTTGCATTCACCGCAAAAATTTCGATTTCACCTTTATATTTATCGTAAAGACGAACTAAGTCCGGCGCTTCCATTTCACATGGTCCACACCATGACGCCCAGAAGTTGATAACATACGGTTTTCCTTTTGCATCATTTAATGAATAAAGCTTTCCGTCTAATCCTTTTAGTGTGATTTTCGGCGCCTTAAATCCTACTTGAGGTAATACTTCTTTCTCTTGCAGTGCTGCTTGTTTTGCTTTCCGTTCTTTTTCTTCTTGCTTGGAATTATAAAAGTTAACTCCAGCCCAAATAAGTGCTCCAGCTAGTATAATTACAATTAATTTTTTCACTATTTTCCCTCCTATTATCGAGTTCACTTTTTATTTAACTTCGGTATATCACACACCTTTCCTTTATTCATTCATACTTTTTACTTTTCATCTTTTATTGCAGAAGGAAAGCCACTCTCCTGTAGCGAAATTTTATCAATAATAAAAATCTATTAGGTGGTGCTTCATTATGAAGTTAGCTGTAATTGGCGGAGGTTATCTCGAACAGACAGATCATTTCCATATAAATCAACGACTTATAGAACTAACTGGGAAACAATCTCCAAGAGTATTGTTTATCCCAACAGCAAGCAATGATGATGAAGGTTATATAAAAGAATTTAGAGAAACATTTGAAAAGCAGTTAGGGTGTGATGTTCACATTCTATGTTGCATAAAAGAAAGCTATAGCGAAGATACAATAAGTGAAATGATTCATTTTGCTGATTTCATCTATCTAGGCGGAGGAAATTATATCAATATGCTTGAAAAGTGGAGGGAAAACAAAATAGATGAAAAGTTAATAGCAGCCCTACACAATGGAACATTCATTGCAGGATATAGCTCTGGTGCTATGTGCTGGTTTACAACCGGCTTCCGTTCTAATTATAAAGGAGATGGCTATATAGAAAGCGATGGCTGGAATATGGTAAACAAACACTTCTGTCCCCATTACAATCAGCCAGATAGAGCAACTGCTTTCCATTTATTCTTACAAAATCATGCATGTGATATAGATGGAATTGCTTTAGAGGATAATTGTGCTTTATATATAACAGAAAATTCCTTTGAGATTATCGGAGATCCAGAGAAAGCTTGGGAATTCTATATGAATGATGGAAAACTCATAAGACACCATTTTGATGTAACTTTGAAAAGTTATTTATGAGTTGTACTCATACAAAATAAAAATGTTCCTAAGCTTTCAAGCTTAGGAACATTTTTATTTACTTTCAATCTAACTAACAAGTCGCGTAATCCGTTTCTTCTGCCATGAAAGTTTATAATACCCATATTGTAAAAGTAAACTCACAATAAATGCTGCTGGATATCCAATCCATATACCCTTTATACCAAGACTTGTATGATACGAAAGGTAATAGGCAACAGGAACTTCTACAAGCCAAATTGATACAACACCGATAATAGTCGGCCATAGTACGGTTCCACTTGCCCGCATTGTCGCACCAATAATTTGCGCATGACCGAAAATTAAATAACTCCATAATGTAATCATCACTAAACTATGAGCAATTTCGATTGTATTTGGACTTGTTAAGAACAATGATAAAATTTCTCTTGAGAACAAATAAATAAGAGCAATTAATACCCCGCCGATGATATAATTCATCACAATACCTGCCCGAACAACTTTCTGTAATCGATCAAATTGATTCGCACCAATGGATTGTGCAGCAAAAATGGATACTGTAATTCCAAGACTCACTGCTGGCATTTGTACATAACTTGCCACTTGGTTCACGACTCCATAGGCTGCGGTCGCATCAGAACCGAAGCGATTTACAAATGCAATGACTGCAATCTCAGATAACGAAACTAATATCATATTAATACTTGCTGGAATACCAAGACGTAGTAATAACTTTAATAATTCCCAATCCATCCGAAGATATTTTCGTACTGCCCCATCCAATTGCAATGGATGATTTTTCTTCTTTAAATAAATAAGCATTACAACAAATGTTATAATCGTTGATATAACAGAAGCATAAGCTGCTCCATAAACATCAAGTTCCGGCAACCCTAACCAACCAAAAATAAGAACAGGCAACAATATCATGTTCAATACTGTACTAACAATTAAAAAGTAAAATGGCGTTTTGGAATCTCCTGTACCTCGCATAAATGTTGTATATGCAAAATATAAGAATAAGACCGGCATTGAAATAAATAAGATACGTGCATAGTGAACACTCATATCAATAATGTTTTCTGGTGTACCCATAAGGCGCATAATGTCCATTGCGAATATACTTCCAACTATCGCTAAAATGACTCCAATAACAAATGTAAAGGTCAATGTTGTACCAACGATTGCTTTTAAACGCTCTTCATTACGAGCACCAAACGCTTGCCCAATCAAAATTGAACTACCAGAGCCAATTCCAATTACAAATGAAACAAGTAGAAAGAACAATGGAAAGAATGCAGAAATGGCAGCTAAATCATTCACACCGAGCCATCGTCCTACCACTACCATCCCAAACAATTGTCCAACTGATTGTAATACATTACTTAAAAGTAAAGGAACTAAGAACATGGACATTGATTTCCATATCAGTTTCTTTTCCTTCTCATGATTTTGTGATTCTACACCTTCTTGGGTGTTATCTGTAGGTGATTTCAAAATTCATTTCTCCTTTCTTTTGTCTTTTTCTTATAACTTAACCCAATATTTACTTCCATCAGCTGTTCGATCTAGAAAACCATATTCAATTAAATACCTTCTCAAGGTTACAAAATCCGGATACACACTTTCTAAAATTTGATTCACTTCTTTTTCTGTATACTTCTCACTACTATCAAACTTTTTCACTAAATGTCTCAATATGATAAGTTTACGCTTTTGTTTCTTCGGAAATTTAACAAGCGGCCCATTTAATCCTTCGGTAAAATGCAATTTCAACACTTCATCATTCTCTTCTTCCGTAATGTTATATCTGTCATCCACCATTGTAGCTGTGCGGTGAATCGGTAAAAATTTAGACTGCACTTTTGATTTTTCTTCCGACAATTCCATCAGCGCTAAAAACACCTTAGCCTGTTTCATCTTCTCCCGTAATGTAAATCGATGATTACGAATTGTCGATGTACTGCCTCCATCCATCTCTTTCACAATTTCTTTATCATTTAAACCCATATAAAAAAACTGCACCATTTTCTTTTGTAAATCTGTTAAACCTGTAAACTTCTTATCCAGACTTAATAAATATGCGAACATAGATGTATGTTCCTTTTCAATATGCAGCTGTGCGAATTTCTCTGCTTCATATAAAACATTATGATCTTGATAAATAACACCTTTTATAAAAGTTTCTCCGCAAGCTAAGCAAATGTATTCTTCTGTATCCTCTTCAAATACATATCCTTTTTTCAGTTCTTCAACGGAAGCATCCCAAAACTTCTCTGAAATATCACTCATACTAGACAATCCTCCAAAAAGTTTATTATTAACCTAAACAAATTATGATATCGTTTATCCACTTTATCATATTATCATAAACTTCACAAACATTTCAACATTACGTTTACTTATTTTATAAACAAATTTAAAAACGTTTGTATACAATGTGAACTGAAAGGGATTTTATAGTTAATAAAAAAACAAAAATCCGGGAAAAGATTTTTGTTTTTGTACGCCCATTATATCGCCTTATTTACGCTTCATGTTCATTTCTATATCATGATCAAAAGCAACAGATTACTGTTTCACCACAACATCTATCAAGATCTTACTTACTTTTATGATTTCTTTTTTATCATTTTAACCGAGAAGACCCCCCTCCTCTAAACGAAGTGAAGGTGGGGGATGAATCGGTTTTTTCTTTTTAAAGAAAACGTCTCTTTTTTGTAGAACATATGTTTGTTTCGGTGTATAATGATCTTATCAAATAAAATGAGGTGAGAACAGGTGAAGAAAGCGTATTTTTCGAAACGGATCTATAAGATAGATGTACCGCATGAAATGGTAGATGCATTGGCAGAGACAATCGAAACATGTAATCAGGCGAAGCGCTTTGCGTTTCAAATGATTGTTCGGGAAAAACGTTGGAACC